>JBBSSN010000063.1:0-9012 GCA_038242035.1 Actinomycetales bacterium | reverse complement strand
TAGAGCGGGAGGCCATCGAGTTCCTGCGCCGCCCGCGGCATCGCCGTGGTGATGGCGGAGACGGAGTACGCGACCAAAAACGCCAGGCTGAACAAGCCCACCGTCGCCTTGCGGTAGGTGGCTCCCCAGATGGTTACCGGCGGGACTACCGGCTTTTCCTCGGCAGCCCTTTGCCCTGCACCCTGTTGCTTTGGGACCTGTTGCGTTCGCCGGTCCCTACGGATCAGCACGCGGTTTGTGGCGCGGAGTTACGTTTCACTCTCCTATCATCGTCCGTCGTCAAGGCCCCCGCATATATATCCGCTGGCGGCGTCGAGCATGGCAGTACGAATCAGGTTAAAGTCCTCCCCTGCCGGGGCCCGCCGTTGGCTATCTACCCCACGGCGGTGAAGGCCTGCAGGATCCGGCCGTCCTGCAGACTGGTCCCTTGGCAAGGTCGGCTACCCCGTCGCTCGACCATTCACCGGTGTGCCCTGCCGCCGCGGCTTTAGGCGTTAGTCGCGGCCGGACTTTCGCCGCTTTCGGCGTTCTCCCGCTCGACGAACTCCTCGTCGATTTCATAGTGCCGAAACTCCGTCTCCGGGTTCGGTTCGCCGGCCGCGACATATTCACGGTCGAGCTGGCGCTGTACCTGGCTGTCGAGGATCTGCAGTTTCGTATCCGCGATCTTGTCGAGATTCTCGGGAAACTTGTCGTCGGGGGTGAGCCGCAAATTGCTGGCCATGATGTGCTCTCTCACTAGGGATTTCCGCCGAATGCAGGCTATGGCCCAAACGGGGAGTTTGGACCGATCATAGTGTAACGGGAGGTCGGTGCGCACAATGATCGTAGGATTAGCCTGTCCAGTTCCCGGCGCGGAGGTAAGTGTGGAAGTCCCGACAAATGTCCCGGCAAATGTTCCGGCAAAGTTTTCGGCAAGGTATGTCGCCGTCGGGGATTCCTTCTCCGAGGGTATGGGCGATGTCGATGCGAAGCTGCCGCACGGCTGCCGTGGCTGGGCGGACCGTGTCGCCGAACAGCTGGCTCGAGCCAATGCCAATACCGATGCCGATGCCGAACACGAGGCGGGCCTGGGCTACGCGAACCTGGCAATCCGGGGCAAAAAATTGCGGCAGGTTCTCAGCGAGCAGATCGATGCCGCGGTGGCGCTGCAGCCCACTCTTGTCAGTATCTATGCCGGCGCCAACGACATTCTCCGTCCCAAGGTGGATATCGATGCCCTCGTCGAGGACTACAACAACGGGATTGCGAAGCTAAGTGCCACCGGCGCCACGGTGCTGCTGTTCACCGGGTTCGATTCCAAGACCTCGGGCGTCTTCGGGAAGACCCGCGGCCGCACGGCGATTTACAATGAGCTGGTCAGGGAAATTGCGGATGAGCATCACGCGCTGATCGTGGATTATTGGCGCTTCGACGAATACGATGATCCACGGATGTGGAGCATCGACCGGATGCATATGTCCATCCCCGGACATATTAATATGGCGCGCCGGGTGCTGGCTTTGCTGGAGCAGGAATCCGGGCTGGACGTACCGGAGCTGGAGCCGCTCCCGGTGTTGGGCCGGCTAAAGGTCGCGGCGGCCAACGCGCAATGGGCGCGTGAATATGTTGGCCCGTGGATCGGCCGGCGGTTGCGCGGAGTCTCGTCCGGGGACGCCCTCGAGCCGCGGTGGCCACGGCTACATTCCCCGGTGCAGGCCACGGTTGAGGAAGCCGGTCGAGGTGCTGCAGACCTCGCGGATTCCCCGGATTAGCCATAATCCGCGCCAACTCATAGAATGGATAGGCGTCAGGTGGCGCGGAGCGTGCGCAATTGCTCCGGTTGTTCGGGAATTCACTTCCCGAAGGGCCGGTAGTTAGGGGCTCAAGTTGCGCGGTATCGCCCATACCTTGGTAGCTCAGGCTGCCACCCGGTACGTCCCTGAACGCAATTCATGGCAGGTAAAACTGCCGACCATTCATTTTTTGGAGGATCGTCATGGCAGCTCACTGCCAAGTGACTGGAGCCGAGCCGGGCTTTGGGCACAGCATTTCGCACTCGCACCGACGCAACAAGCGTCGGTTCGATCCGAACATTCAGAAGAAGCGCTACTGGGTTCCGTCCCTGCGCCGCAATGTCACCCTGACCCTTTCGGTCCGTGGCATCAAGACCATCGACGTGCGCGGTATTGACGCCGTTGTCGCGCAGATGCAGGCACGCGGGGTGAAGCTCTAATGGCAAAAGACAGGGACGTACGTCCAATCATCAAGCTCAAGAGCACCGCGGGTACCGGTTTCACCTACGTCACCCGCAAGAACCGTCGTAATGACCCGGACCGTCTGGTTCTGAAGAAGTACGATCCGAAGATCCGCCAGCACGTCGAATTCCGAGAGGAGCGCTAAAACACATGGCTAAGAAGTCAATGATTGCAAAGAACGAACAGCGTAAAGTCATCGTTGAGCGTTACGCCGCCAAGCGCCTCGAGTTGAAGAAGACTCTGGTCGACGCGAACGCCACCGATGAGGCACGCGAGGCCGCCCGTCTGGGCCTGCAGAAGCTTCCCCGCAACGCTTCACCGGTACGCCTGCGCAACCGTGACGCGATCGACGGACGCCCCCGCGGGACGCTCCAGAAGTTCGGCATCTCCCGTGTTCGCTTCCGTGACATGGCACACCGTGGTGAGCTGCCGGGCATCACCAAGTCCAGCTGGTAAGACGCTGCGGCAGCGAAACAGCCGTTTTGTCAGCTGACTCGCTTCACGGCATAAAGAAGGACGGCGGCCCCTGTGGCCGCCGTCCTTCTTTCATATCCGGAATCTGAGTTGCAGCAGCTGCACCCCTGCCGGCGTTTGAGTGCGTGTGCTGCTACTTGGATCAGGAACGACGACGGCGGCGACGGGCCGCCGTCGTCGCCCGCGTTGAACGGTAACAACCCGCAGAAGGTTGGCTGAGAGCGAAAAAAGCGGGATGTCGGCCGGAAAATTCACGAAAAACCCCGAAAAACCCCGAAAAACCCCGAGAAGTAGCCGATGTATAGAGGTGGAACTGGTATGTTCGCTAACAGTGGTTGGCACGCAACCGGCGTGCACGCTCCATCCATACCAGTCCAGGAGGACATACATGGCTAAGAATCGTAGTGAATTGGTTGCAGAGGTCGCGGCTAAGGCTGACACCAGCCAGACGGCAGTGAACGCAGTGCTGGACGCCCTGTTCTCGGTTTTCGAGAGCTCCGTTTCCGCCGGCGAAAAGATCACGATCCCGGGTTGGTTGGCCGTCGAGCGCACCGACCGCGCCGCCCGTACGGGCCGCAACCCGCAGACCGGCGAGGCCATCCAGATTGCCGCCGGCCACAGCGTCAAGCTGACCGCAGGTTCAAAGCTCAAGGCCGCCGTCTCCACGAAGAAGTAATCTCCCGGGACTCGCACGCTGCAGGAGATAAGCCGAAGGGCGGCCGCCGGAAGGTGGTCGCCCTTCGCGCCTTAAACAGGCGTTTGTGATGCGCGATCCCGATGAGGTTCCGGACGGCGTTCGCGACGGCCCATCCCACGAGGTTCCGGATGGTGCTCCAGGCTGTGCTCCCGGCCGCGCTGCCGGCGGTGTTGCTGGCCGTGTTGCTGGCCGCTCGCAACGATTCGCGCATCGGCGAGTGCTTGCCGGAGAATAGATACGTGCCAGCAACCACCACCAGCCGAAAAACTCCTCCCGTCAGCGGGCCAGCAGCAGTGCTCGGGATCCGCGGCCTGTGGCTGCTGGCCGGCGGAGGTGCGGCCCTGCTGGCGCTGGTGATCGCCTTACTCTTTTCTTCAGCGGCCGCTGCCAGCACGCTGATAGATCCAGGCGCCCTGACCCGGTGGGGCCTGCCGATATCCCTGATCTTCCACAACCTCGCGGTTGCCACTGTTATTGGCTCACTGGTTTTTGCCGTGGTGCTGCTGCCCAAGGACCTCACTCCCAGCAGGCATGCGCCCGGCGGGCGCTCCCGGGCATCGTCGAGGACGGGGCCGGTACCGGCGGCGCCGATAACCGGCGGGCCCGCGGGCCCGCCCGAACATCCGGCGTTCACCCGGGCCATGACGCTCGCTGCCGGCGCGGGTGTGCTGTGGACCATCTCTGCGGTCGCGGTGCTGATTTTCACCTATTCGGATATCTCGGGCCTGCCGGTATCCGGCACGGGCGACTACTCCAACCAACTCGTTTACTTCATGACCGACCAGGCCACCGGTCAAGCCTGGCTGTCCATCTGCATTTTCGCCGCCGTCGTCACGACGCTGTGTTTCGGTGTCCGCTCAACCACCGGACTGGGCCTGACTCTGGTGCTGGCCATTCTCGGGCTTGTTCCGCAGGCGCTGATCGGGCACTCGTCCAGCGGATCGGACCATCAGGGAGCGGTGAATTCCCTGTTGCTGCACATCATTGGCGTTGCCCTATGGGTGGGCGGCATCATTGCGCTGGCAGCGGTGTCCACTAAGTTGGGCAAGCTGACGGCCCCGGTGCTGAAACGGTTCTCCGCGCTGGCTCTGGTGTGTTTCTTTGTCGTCTTCGCCTCGGGCGTTATTAACGCAGCCATTCGCGTGACCAGCTGGAATGCGCTTTTCACCTCCCCCTACGGCCAGATGATCATGGCCAAGACGGTGGCCACGTTGGTGCTGGGCAGCATCGGCTACATGCACCGGTCCTGGATTATCCCGCAGCTGGAGGGCAAACGGCCGCTTGCCGCGTCCCGGGTCTTGTGGCAGCTGATCCTCGGTGAATTGATCATCATGGGCGCCACCAGCGGGATAGCAGTCGCCCTGAGCCGGTCCGCCCCGCCGCAGCCGACCACTTTTGCACCGGATGCCACACCCGCTGTCATCCTCAGCGGGTACCCGCTGCCGCCGGAGCTCACCTTTTCCCGCTGGTTCAGCGAGTGGCGCCTCGACTGGCTCTGGCTGACTTTCGTGCTGGTCAGCACGGCCCTGTATTTCTCCGGCATGCTCAAGCTCCATCGCCGGGGGGACAAATGGCCGGTGCTGCGGCTGGCCTCCTGGCTGGTCGGCATGGTGGCGCTGGTCTTCATCACCTCCGGCGGTCCGGCCGTGTACGGCATGGTGCTGTTCAGCGCGCACATGGTGGACCATATGGCCCTGATGGTGGTGGCGCCGCTGTTTATGGTGCTGGCCGCGCCCGTGTCCCTGGCATTGAAGGCGCTCTCCCCGCGCGGCGACGGGAGCCGAGGTGCACGCGAATGGATTTTGGTGATTGTCCATTCCCGGTTCTCGAAGCTGGTAACGCACCCGCTCTTTGCCGCCGCCAACTTCGCCGGCTCCCTGGTGCTCTTCTACTACTCCGGCGCTTTTGAATATGCGATGCGAGACCACATCGGTCACGAGCTGATGATTTTGCACTTCACCCTGACCGGTTATGTCTTCATTCTCACCATGATCGGTATTGACCCGCTGCCGCGTCGTGCGCCGTACCCGCTGCGGCTGCTGCTGCTGCTGGCCACGATGGCTTTCCACGCCTTTTTCGGGGTGACCCTGATGAGCTCCACAGCGCTGCTGGCCGGGGACTACTTCGGGAACATGGGCCGGTCCTGGGGCGCTTCCGCCATTGCAGACCAGCAGGCAGCCGGCGCCATCGCCTGGGGGATCGGCGAGGTCCCTACCCTGCTCATTGCCCTCGGGGTGGCCTTGATGTGGTCCCGCTCGGATGAACGCGAGACGAAACGCAAGGACCGCGCCGCGGACCGGAATAATGATGCCGACCTGAGTGCTTACAACGATATGTTTGCCGGCCTGGCCCAACGGGACGGCACCGTGCACAACGCCAAGCAAGGAGAACACAGCTAGTGGACGCAGCAGCAGGGACCGCAACGCACCTGAAGATCAGGGCCTCCGAGCTTCAGGGACGGAGCTGGCTTAACACCGGCGGTAAAACGCTGGGGTTGGAACAGCTGCGCGGCAAAATCGTGCTGCTGGATTTCTGGACGTTCTGCTGTATCAACTGCCTGCACGTGATCGACGAGCTGCGGCCGCTGGAGCAGGAATACTCCGATGTGCTGGTGACAGTCGGCGTGCACTCGCCCAAATTTGAACATGAGGCGGACCCGGTGGCCCTTGCCGCCGCCGTCGAACGTTACGAGATCCGCCATCCCATTCTCGACGATCCGCAGCTGCTCACCTGGCAGGCCTACGCGGCCCGGGCCTGGCCCACCCTCGTGGTCATCGATCCGGAGGGCTACATTGTGGCGCACCTTTCCGGTGAGGGGCACGCGGCGGGTTTGGCCACGCTGATTCCGGAGCTGATCGCGGTGCACGAAGCCAAGGGCACCTTGCACCGCGGCGACGGACCGTACGTGGCACCAGCGCCGACGGCAGGCGATCTGCGCTTTCCGGGTAAGGTGCTGCCGCTGCCGGAGGGCCGTTTCCTGGTTTCTGATACCGGGCATCATCGGCTTGCCGAGCTGGGACCGGATCTGCAGACGGTGCTGCGGACCATCGGTTCCGGGGACAAGGGTCATGCCGACGGGGCGGCCGGAAGCGCGCAGTTCAATGAGCCGCAGGGCCTGACCCTGTTGCCGGCGGACATCGCCGCGCAGGTAGGCTACGACGTCGTCGTCGCCGATTCCGTCAATCACCGCTTGCGCGGCGTTCGGCTCAGCGACGGATCGGTCCGGACGCTGGCCGGAAGTGGCGTGCAGCGGCTGCTGGCGGCCGGACCGGCAAGAGTGGACGACGACGGCGCCGCACTTTCGGGCGGCGATCTGGGCTTGCGTCCGCTGGAGGTCGCGTTGTCCTCGCCCTGGGACGTCCTCTGGTCGGCGGCCCTGAACCTGGTGGTTGTGGCGATGGCCGGTGTCCATCAGATCTTCGGATTCGACCCGGTAACCGGCCGGATAACCATCATGGCGGGCAATGGGCTCGAAGGTCTGCTGGACGGGCCGGCGGACCAAGCGTGGTTTGCCCAGCCATCCGGCCTGGCGGAGGCACCCGATGGAAGCATCTGGGTAGCCGATTCGGAGACCTCCGCCCTGCGCGTACTTCGGGTCACGCCGCCCGTCTCCCAACTAGGTAGCAGCAACGGCACCCATCCGGCATCTTCCGTGCCGCAAGTGCGACCTAGTTGGGGCGAAGAGGGCGCTGCGGGCATCACGGTGGAAACGGCGGTCGGCACGGGGCTTTTCGATTTCGGCTTCCGCGACGGACCAGCGGAGCAGGCTCGCTTACAGCATCCGCTGGGCGTGACGGTGCTGCCGGATGGTTCGGTGGCGATTGCGGATACGTATAACGGCGCAGTGCGGCGATTTGATCCGGCCACCGGGACGTTGAGCACGCTGGCTCGGGGCCTTGCGGAGCCCTCTGACGTGTTGCTGGACAGCAGCGGGGATACCCCGCTGCTGATAGTGGTGGAAGCTAACCGGCACCAGCTGGTGCGCTTGCCGGTTCCCAAGGAAGCGCAGCAGGTCGATGAAGGCGCGGCACAGACGCAGCGTCCTAAAACGCCTGTCGCTCCGGGAGAGCTTGCCCTCAAGGTGCGTTTCTCGGCTCCGACGGGGCAGAAACTTGATGACCGTTGGGGTGATCCAACGCAGCTGAAGGTCTCTGCTACACCGCCGGAGCTGCTGACGGCAGGCGGGGGGACGTCGATTGGTCTGTCCCGGAGCCTGACTTTGGCGGGCGGAATTTCTGCCGGAATTCTGCACATTACCGCCCGCGCGGCTGCCTGCGACGGACCGGAAACGGCCGACGGCGAGATCCCCGAGCATGCGGCATGCCACTTGTACCAGCAGGACTGGGGTATCCCCGTGCTGCTGGATGCCTCGGGTGCCACCGAACTGACACTGGACCTGCGCGGGATGGATTAGCGTCCACGTCTGCAGGAGTAGCCGGCACCAGTTAGTCAGTAGCCGTAACCAGCATCCCTGCACAGGACCGCTGACTCCTGCCGCCGCGCACAGATCGGCCAACGTCGTGCCGTAGTCGTCCTTCGGCTGGCAGGGTGATGGCTATGGATATTGAGCAGGTGTTGCGGGGCTTGGGCGGGGCGGCCCGAACGGATACTTTGCCGCAGCTCGGCGTGACCGCGGCCCAGCTTGCCCGTGCTGTCAGGGGCAGGCAGGTGTGGCAGCCGGGACCGGATGTTGTCTCGGTCCACGGGGCCCCCGAGGAGTTCGTGCAGGCCGTCTGTCACGGCGGCGTTCTGACCTGTGCCTCCGCGGCCGGCCAATTCGGGCTCTGGCGGGTCCGCGAACCTCGGCGGCTGCATCTCGCGCTTCCCCGGCAGCGGCGGCTTGGGCACGAAGCCAAACCGGGCCATGAACCCGGCGATGAACAGGCCCGTGCAACCGGATCGGGCCCCAAATGCAGTGACTTCAGGCCGCCGCGGCATCCCGTGCTTCATTCACGGCTTACCCGCCCGGCTGCCGGACCTCCGGTGGCGGCGCTGGAGGAGGCGCTGATTCATGCGTTGTTGTGCCTGCCGGTGCTGGAGTCAGTGGTCCTGGTGGAATCCGCAGTCAACCGTGGGCTGGCGACGACTGATCTGCTGCGCGGGACCCTGTTGGCCGGAACGGGCGGTGGGACCGGCAGCGCGGGCCGCGCTTTGACGGCGCTCGATCTGGTCCAACCGGGATCGAGTTCGCTGTTGGAGGTCCTGGCGCGCGTAGTGTTCCGCCGGTTCGGTTTCGACGTTGCCACCCAGGTCTGGATCTCCGGAGTGGGGATTGTGGACTTCCTGATCGAGGGATGTCTCATCGTGGAGCTCTGCGGACCGGAAGTGGATCTGCACAATTCCCAGTTCCGTGCGGACTCCTGCCTGGAACTGGCGGCCATTGCCGCGGGCTATCAATTGTTGCGGGTGCCATACACGGACGCGGTGAACCGTCCGCAGCTAATGTCCGGCCGGCTGCGACGCGCACTAGGGGAGGGGAGGCTGCTGGCCGGGTGAGGTCAGTAATTCACTACGGGTGTCACCGTGACGTTGGATCCCGAGATATCCAGCTTGGCCGTGAAACCGAAATTCTGCGCCCGCTTAACCTGGCTTACTTCGCCGGTA
>JBBSSN010000062.1:0-9125 GCA_038242035.1 Actinomycetales bacterium | reverse complement strand
CGCAGGCGTGCTGTCCGTCGTCGACGCCCTGGTGGGCCAGGCGAAGGCGCATCACGGCGTGGCCATGCCTGGGCGTACGCATCTGCAGCACGCCCAGCCCGTATTGCTCAGCCACCATCTGCTGGCCCATGCGTGGGCGCTGCTGCGTGATGTGCAGCGGCTGCAGGACTGGGACAAGCGCGCGGCGGTGTCGCCGTATGGCTCAGGTGCGCTGGCGGGCTCGTCGCTGGGCCTGGATCCCAACGCGGTTGCCGCGGACTTGGGTTTCGACTCGGCGACCTGGAATTCGATTGACGGCACCGCCTCCCGCGACGTTTTCGCCGAGTTCGCCTGGATCGCCGCCATGATCGGCGTGAATCTGTCGCGGATCAGTGAGGAAGTCATTCTCTGGGCCACCAAGGAATTCTCCTTCGTCACCCTCGATGACTCCTACTCCACCGGCTCCTCGATCATGCCGCAGAAGAAGAACCCGGATGTCGCAGAGCTGGCCCGCGGCAAGGCCGGGCGTCTGATCGGGGACCTGACAGGACTGCTGGCGACGCTCAAGGGCCTGCCGCTGGCCTACAACCGGGACCTGCAGGAAGATAAGGAACCGGTCTTCGACGCTGCGGACACCCTGGAACTGCTGCTCCCGGCCGTCTGCGGCATGATCGCCACCCTGGTCTTCAACACCGGGCGGATGCAGTCCCTGGCCCCGCAGGGCTTCGCGCTGGCCACGGACATTGCCGAATGGCTGGTCCGGCAGGGCGTGCCGTTCCGCGACGCCCACGAGCTTTCGGGCGCGGCCGTGAAGCTAGCGGAGACCCGCGGCGTTGAGCTGTGGGATCTGACGGACGAGGAGTATGCCGGAATTTCCGCCCACCTCACGCCGGAGGTCCGCAGCGTGCTGAGCACGGAAGGCTCGTTGAACAGCCGCAGCGCGCAGGGTGGCACCGCGCCGTCCGCCGTGCTCGATCAGCTGGCCGCCCTACAGCGGCAGTTGGGTGAGGTCCGCGCCTTTGTAGCCTGACCGTCGTCGTGCTTAATATGAAGCCATGCTGACTATGAAGCCGTGCTGAGCATAAAAATGCCCGCGTCCGCCCTTGTGGATGCGGGCATTTTTGTGCGGGAGATTCACGGTGGCGCGGACAGTGGTGGGAACATATTGCCATGAGCGAATCTTTCCGGCGCAAACTGCGGGCGCTTCCCGACTTTCCCGATTCAATGCCGGATTTCGATCCGGAAAAGGCCCCGGCAGATCCCGCGGTGCTCTTCGGCGCATGGCTGGAGGACGCAGTCGCGGCCGGCGTTCTGCAGCCGCACGCCTGCAGTCTGGCTACGGCGGACGCCGGCGGCAACCTGTCCTCCCGCATGCTGATCCTCAAGAACCTCGACGACGACGGCTGGCACTTTGCCACTGCCCGCACCTCCCGTAAGGGCCGGGAACTTGCAGCAAATCCCCGGGCGGCTATGAACTTCTACTGGCCGCAGCTGGGGCGGCAGATCCGGTTGACGGGCACCGTCGTAGAACTGTCGGCCCAGGCTTCCGCTGCGGACTGGGCGGACAGACCCGCGGCCGACGGCGGGACGAATCCGCAGTGGCAGCTCTATGCGCTCCGGCCGTCGGAGGTTGAGTTCTGGCAGGCCCGGGCCGATCGCCGGCACATCCGGCACCGCTACGTCCTTTGAACGAGGTCATCTCGATTGGGGGGATAGGCTGGGGCGATGACCGAGTCTTCACCCGCAGCATTTAAGGCGACGCAGCCTTCCGCAACGCAGCTACTGGCCAACCTGGACAGCGCAGCAGCCGTCGTGCTGCACAAGGCCGCCACCCTTTCCAACGACGATCTTCGCAGCGCGTCCGCGCTCCCTGGCTGGACCCGAGGCCACGTACTGGCGCATCTGTGCGGGGTTGCGAACGCTTTGGCGCGGCAGTGTGAATACGCGGTGCGGGGCGAAAAGATCGACTTTTACGACGGCGGCTATGAGGGACGGACGCAGGCCATCGAGGTCGCCGCGGGCCACGGTGCGGCGGAGCACCTGCGTGACTTGACGAGCGCTCTGGACCGCGTACTGACAGATATGCACGGCCTGGCTGACGCGGGCTGGCAGCTGCCGATAACCTACCGGGACGGCGTCATCTACGATGGCGGCCTGGCGCTCTGGCGGGAACTGGTGATCCATCTGTCCGATCTCGAGCTGGGACGTGGGCCGGAAACTTGGTCCGCCGGCTTTTGCACCCACCTTTTTGACTTCCTCCAGGCGCGCGTGCCGGCCGGGTTGCTGCTTAAACTTCAACCGCTCGGTCTGCCATCATTCACGCTGGGGCACGGCGGTGCGGGCGCCAGGACCGTCTCCGTGAGCGGAATGCTGACGGACATGGCCGCTTGGCTCGCCGGCCGTACGCCAAGCCTGGGCAGCCTGCGCGCCGAAGCCGCGGCAGACGCCGTCGACCTACCCGAACTGCTCCCGTGGCCCGCCGCCATCGCCCCGAAGTAACGCGCAGGGTGCTGAAACTCCGCTCTGCTTAGCCCATCCACTTGGCCTTCGCCCCGGGCCGCAAGGACAAGGTCAAGCCGGAAGGGGTTCTCCATGTAGTTTGCGCCTGATGTGGGTGATCTGTCTGAGCACGATCCTCAGTCCGGTGATGACCTGTAGCGTTGCGGCCGGACGGATCCAGCGGGACCGTGGCATGTCCTTCATCGCACCACCGGCAAAACTTGCTGTGGTGACGGCGACAACACTCACCCCCCACGCCGCGAACGTCGCCGTGCGCAGCCACCAGCTGGGCTCGTACCGGAGGGTGAACCAGGTCCACAGTGCGGTATCGGCCAGGAAGTCCGCCTGCCGCCCGAAACGGGTCTCGGTACCGGTCGCACGGGAAATTCGACCATCGAGCCAATCCGTTGCCAGCGCCACGATCGGCACCGCATTTCCCAGCCGATTCTCCAGTGCTGGAAGGTTCGCACGAATCAGTGTGAGGGTATTGGCGACCCCGAGTGCGCCCCGGTCCTCCAACATGCCCAGGTGACTGATTGTGAGAAGCCAGCTTGCTGCCACCCAAGTGCGGTGGCGCGGATGGGCAAGCGCGGCCAGCCCGGCATGCAGCGCAGTCGACTCGAGCAGGGCCCGACGATGACGGAGGACCTGCCGAACGGAGCGCCTGGCTGCCCGGACAAGAAATCGTGGCCACGCGGCCGGCGTGTAGCGGCCGGCGCGAAGCGCGGACAGGAGCTCATCGGTTGCGGCACGACTATCCGGTTCATCCAAGACGCCATCAGCCGATGGCACTGCCGTGACCACTCCCGGGAATACAGCTAAGCGGTCCCCTTCCGAAGCGGTAGTCTCCGCGGCGGCCCGCCGTTTAGTGCGCACCGCGGGCCTGTCGGATCAGGGTAGACAGCACGACGGCGGCGACGTCCAGCACGCTGGCGATCAAGGCTTCCGCCACCGGGTGGCAGTCGTTGTCGATTCGGCGGCTGCTGGCGCTGAATCCGGGTGGGAACTACTGGTGACCCGCAGACCGGATCGTGAGTTCTGCTTCTGTGAGGACTGCACGGTTCCAGCTTGCTCGATAGGTGGCCATGATGGCTACATTTCTTTCCGGCTTTGTCCCCGTTGCGTTACGGTGGTGGCGGCGATGGTTCAACGATGTCGGTCACACCGGTCGGTTTGGGGCCGAGCTGCTTCGATCCCGGTGCGGACACAGGCGGGAACGATTTCCCCGAGATACGATGGTTTCTGTGGGCTCGGACCTCGCCCGGGGAACAAACCGTAGGCGGGGATTCTCCGTTTCAGAGTCCGGTGCAGTGCGCACGGGACCTTGTGAGTCCTCGATCGCAGAACGTGGTCCGGTTCGCCGCTAAATTGGTGGGGCCGGGTTTTCCGGATGAAAGGTTTGTCTCCACGAAGCGTTCCCGCCTGAGCAGAAGCAATATAGTCGCCTATGCCCCGGACCCAGCTCGGCCGGCGCCCGGGCCCGGTTTGTGCCGAGGTGGCAACGCGCCAGGTTTTCGGTAGTGCGGCGTTGATCATCGAGGAGGTGCTTTCCATGGGTGAGGTTGCTGATGCTGTTGTCCTGAGGGTGGGGCCGGACGGTGAGGGTGCTGCTGGGGAACGTGCAGAAAGCGGCCTCTCGGTGGTGGGAGTCGACGTACGGCTGGCTGGCGCGGCATGTCCGAACTACGGCTGCATTCGCGGCAAGAGGATGATTCGGGCTGGAAGCTCCCTGGCGGAGCGCCGTAGGGCCAATGGCTTCGCCGCGTCCGCGGATGTTCGCCCTGACGGGGCGTCGGCCAGCTGGTGGATCCGCAAAGCCGGGAACCAGGGATTCAATAAACTCGTCGAGAAAGCTCTGGCGCGCTTTGCGTAAACCAGCCAGGGCGGATGGTGAACCAGCCGGGGTGAACAGGGCGAAAAGCGAACCAGCCGGGGCAAACAGGAGCCGGGCGTTCCCGCGCCTGGGGATCCTTTTGTTTCTTGTGGCTGCCGCGGCCGCGGCGGTGCTGATCTTTCCACTCCCGCCGGTAGAGGAGATCCGCGGCTATTTTGGCAGAACGAGCTGGTGGGGGCCGGCGGCCTTCATCGTGGCCTATGCCGCGCTGACGCTCGCTCCGGTGCCCAAAAACGTCCTCTCCGTTGCGGCGGGGCTGGTCTTTGGACTCGGCGGCGGGATCGCCGTTGTCTATGCCGGCGCGATGCTCGGTTCCGTGGCGGCCTTCTGGCTGGGCCGCTGGCTGGGACGCGAGGCGGTGGAGGGATTCACTGGGACCCGGGTGGAGAAAGTAGCCCAGTTGCTGCGACAGCGCGGGCTGGCGGCCATGATTGGCGTCCGCCTGGTGCCCGTTCTGCCCTTTACCGCCATCAATTATGCGGCAGGGCTGACTTCCCTCGGCTGGTGGCACTATGTCTTTGGGACCGCGATTGGCATTCTTCCGGGCACGGTAAGTTTCGTGGCGCTGGGGGCGTTTGGCCTCAAGCCGGGTTGGCAGCTGGACCTCGCTCTCGGCGCCCTCGGAGTGCTGACTTTGTCCGGTCTGGTGGTCGCCGTTCTGCGGCGCCGGAAGCGGAAGGCAGCCGATGTTTGATGCCAGGTTGCGGCGGGTCATGGAGCCAGCCCTCGGGCGGGCCGCCGCCCGGCTGGACCGGCCGTGGATCACTCCCGACAGGCTAACGGCCCTGAACCTGGTTCTCGGCGTGGCCAGTGCAGTCCTGGCGGCCGGGCAGTGGTGGTTGCCTGCTCTGGCCGCGTGGCTGTTGTGCCGGATCGCCGACGGTCTCGACGGCCCGCTGGCTCGGCTCCGGAACCGCCGAACCGGGGTTGCGGACACGGGCAGGGGCGGATTCTGGGACATCTGCGCCGACTTCGTCGTCTACGGCGCCACGGTGGTCGGCGTGGGAATCGGCGCGAACGCCGCGTTCGGTGCCCCGTGGCTGCCGTTCCTGCTGGTCCTTTTTGCCTACTACATCAACGGCACGGCATTCCTTGCGTTCTCCTCCATCGCCGAAAAAGCCGGCCGCCAGCTCCGCGACGGCCGATCGCTGTCATTCCTGCCCGGCCTGACCGAGGGTGCGGAGACGGTGGCCGTGCATAGCCTGTGGCTCATCTTCCCCGGCGCTGCGTGGCAGATTGCCGCTGTCTGGGCGCTGTTGGTCACGGCCAGTGCGGTCCAGCGGATCATCGCCGGCTACCGCTCCCTGCGGTGAAGGGCAGCGCTGTCCAGCCAGCGGCGCCGCCCCCAGACCAGGGCCGCCGTCGCCCGTCCCGTCAGGGGGGAAGCCAAACGCTCCCTGACATCGGCAACAGCGGCATTCCACACGCCGTCTGAGTAAGTGGGGTAGGCGTGGGTCGTTCCGGCAATGTCCGAGGTCGTCATCCCTTTCTGCACAGCCAGGGTCAGCTCAGCCAGGGACTCCCCCGCACGGGGACTGACGATGGTGCCGCCGAGGATTTTCCCCCGCCGGTCCACGACCAGCCGAGTGAACCCGCCGATGTTGTCCGCGGTCACGGCCCGGTCGACGTGGGTATGCTGGACGGTCCGGACGCGGTGCGCCGAACCGCCGTCGGGCATGGAAAGCCCGACGGCGGCCACCTCCGGGGACGTGAACGTCACCCGCGGCACCGTGGCGCTGACGCGCCGTTTCAGCCCAAGGACGGCATTGGCAGCCGCCACGGAGGCGTGGACTCCGGCCAAATGCGTGAACTGAGGGTTCGCGGTAACATCGCCCGCGGCCCAGATGAGCGGGCTGCTGGTCCGCATCCGTGCATCCGTGACGACGTGGCCACCCGCATCAAGATCCACCCCGATCCGTTCCAAGCCAAGACCAGAGGTCCGGGGGACGCGGCCGATGGCCAGCAGGACCGTGTCCGCCTCAACGGCCGTACCGTTCCAGAGCCGGAGCCGCGTTCCCGCGCCCGTGCTGGCAGCGTCCTCAATGCCGGTGTGCTCCAGGACGCGGACACCGTCGGATTCCAGGGCTTGTCGCACCAGCGAGACCGCGTCCGGGTCTTCCTTGGGCAGGATGCGGGAGCGGACCACCATGGTCACCTGTGATCCCAGACGGGCGAAGGCCTGTCCGAGTTCACAGACGATGGGACCGCCTCCAACAATGGTCAGCCGCGCAAGGAGGGTCTCCAGGTCCCACACCGTCTCCGAAGTCACCACAACGTCCGGATCCAAGCCCGGGATGCCGGTGGTCGCCGGCGCGGCACCGGTGGCGACCAGCGCCTGCCGGAAGCGGATCGTCTCGCCGTCGACCTCCGCCACACCGGGTGCGCGGAACGTCAGGGTGCCCCTTGACAACCCGCACCCCGGCGGCTTCGAGCGCCGCCGGGGAATCGACGGGTTCAATGAAGTTGATAGCGGCGAAGATGCGTTCCCGCACTGCCGTGAATTCCGGCGGCTGTCCCGTCAGCGCCCGCACTTTTCCCGCGTGTTCGGCCGCTGAAAGGAGCGTCTTGGATGGGACGCATCCGGTCCACAGGCAGTCACCTCCGGTGCGGGCTCGTTCAACCAGCACGGTTCGCGCCCCGAACCCGGCCGCCGTCGTGGCTGCGACAATTCCGGCCGTGCCGCCACCGACGACCAGGAGGTCAACGAGTTGATTCCTGTCTGTCATGATGGACTCCTCTTCAGTGAGCTTTGACTGCCGGACACGGCACCGGCGGTGCGGTCCGCCGCGGCTGCTGCGGTCGGGAAACGAACCAGAACGAACCGGAAGGAGCCCCCCGTGGGCGATAAATACACGCGGTTTGCCCCGTTCTATGACCTGCTGTCGGGGGAATACCCTCTCTATCATGCCGGACGGGTGCTCGGCATCAACGCCTTGGCACCAACCCAGGGTCAGCAGGTCCTGGACATCGGATGCGGAACGGGGCTGAATTTCGCCCTGCTGCAGCAGCGCATCGGTGCTTCCGGGACCATCGTCGGCATCGACCGCAGCACCCAGATGCTCCGTCAGGCCCGCCGCCGCGCCGCGGCCCGCCGCTGGGACAATGTCATTCTGGTCCAGGCGGACATGGTGATTGAGGAGCCCGCTAGCCTTTCGGGGCGCATCGTGGCGGCAGGGGGATCGGCACTTTCGGACGCAGCCCTGGCAACATACTCACTGTCGCTGATGGGTGATTGGGAACGGGCCTGGCGAACCACGACATCCCTGCTGCGCCCGGACGGCAGGGTAGGGGTTGTGGACATGCAGGACCCTGTGGGTTGGGCGCGCTGGCTCGCTCCGCTGGCCCGGCTGGCCTGCGCGCTGGGCGGATCCGACATCCACGCCGGGCCCTGGCGCGCCGTCGAGGAACAGTGCGCCGACGTCCTCCGGGGCTCGACCCGGGCCGGCCATCTCCAGATCCGCGCCGGGAAAACGGTGCCAACCCGAACCGGGTGAACGGAAACTGCCCATATCCGGCGTTGAGGGGATGCCGCTTACCGCTCATCAGCCCGACCGCTCTGCGGAGCCTGATGGGCCACATGGTCCATGGGGCTATTCTGTGCTTAGCGGCTGTAAGGGCCGTTGCCTGCCCGCCGGTGGGCTTTGACGACCACCTCCCAACGGCGACGGAACTGCACCACTGGAAGGGAACCGGGCCACCCTGAGCCTCCGGCCAGGATCCGCAGCATGACAAAGGGGACCATCATGAAGATCGCAGCCCTGCTTCGAAGCCTGGAAATGATGACCCGGCCGATCCAGCCCGAAACCAGGAGTGCCTTGGAGCGGCGCTGGACGCAGCTGCCGGACCATGCGAAAACTCCCGGTCAGCTGCTGGGCAGGGCCGCCGTCGGGTGCGAAGGCACGCACGGGGTCTTCCCCAAATGCAACCTCACCTGCTCACCCTGCTACCACTCGGCGGACGCGAACAAGGTCAGGATTGACGGGGCCCACACCGTCAACGGGGTCACGGAGCAGATGGAGTACCTCCGCGCCGTCCGCGGTCCCCGGGCGCATGCACAGTTAATCGGCGGGGAAGTCAGCCTGCTCCCCGCCGAAGACCACGCCGCAGCGTTGCTGGCCATGCGCGCGAACGGGCGGGAACCAATGTCCATGACCCACGGCGATTTTGACTACCAGTACCTGCTCGACGTTGTGCTGGGCCCGGACGGCAGGCCACGCTTTGACAGGGTGTCCTTCGCCGCCCACTTTGATTCGCTGATGCGCGGTCGCCGGGGTGCCGTGCGCCCCCGCAGCGAAGCCGAGCTCAACCCGTTCCGATCACGGTTCGCCGAAATGTTCACCACTCTCAAGCGCGATTACGGCGTGCGCTCCTACGTTGCCCACAACATGACCGTCACACCGGCCAACCTCGACCAGGTCTCCGAGGTGGCCCGGGCGGTGTTGGAAATGCCCTACGACATGCTCTCCTTCCAGCCGGCGGCATACCTGGGGGATGACCGTAGGTGGTCCGGAGGATTCGACGACGTCTCCATCGATGCCGTCTGGTCCCGGATCGAGGCAGGGGCCGGACATGCCATTGCGTGGCAGGGCACCCAGTTCGGGGACCCGCGCTGTAACAGGACCGCTGTCACCGTCACCGCGGGGACCCGCAGCGCTGCCCTGCTGGACCCGGAGGACCACCGGGACCTTGCGGCCCGCGACAGGGTTTTGGCGCACTTTGGCGGCATGATATTTGGCGGCACCCCCGGATGGAT
>JBBSSN010000061.1:0-9145 GCA_038242035.1 Actinomycetales bacterium | reverse complement strand
CGCCAGCCGGACCACTGCGCCAATACGGTTTCGGTCAGTGTCAGGGATACCCACTGGATCGCCCTGGCGGCAAAGGCCAGTAACAGGCAGCCCAGGAACGAGATCGCGATGACGGCAAACATCATCACGGCAATGAGCACGGTTCCGGAATAGACGAGTAAATCGTTGACGTTCAGGTACTGGTCCATAAAAGCTCCTAAGAGCGTCGTGCGGATGCAAGCTCATCTGCGGTGCGGACTTTGGACATTACGCGTGATATTCGGCTCCGGACACCCCACACGCCCGCGCCGCGCCGAATGAGATCAAGCTGACATTGAGGGTTACGGAAGAGTCTCGGTGCGGCCGGAGTGGCGCTGCCTAAACACGCCCGTCAATAATCCGCTGCACCAGGGCGCCATATTCGCTGATCAGCGCTTCGCCGACCGCCTCGCCGGGCCCAAGAATGCCAAGTGTCCGGACGCCGGCACCGAGTCCCAGCAGTGCGCAGACTACCAGCTTTGTGCGCCGAAGCCCGGGCTCCACATCGCCAATCCGCTCCGCAATCCGGCTCACGTACCGGTCCCGGAAAGTCACCCGCGCCGCGTCCGGGTCAGGCGCGTCGTGGATCAAAATGGGCACCATGGCCCAGGGCTCGGCGTCGCCCTGATCGCGGCGCGTGACAATCCGACGGACCAGTTGATATCCCACGGGCTCGCTGCTGCCCGGATCATCCAGATTCGGGGCTTCCGGGGCGGCAGCGCTGTACAGCTCGGCCTTGCTGCCCATCACCTTCATGACCATCGCGGGAGAGTAACCGGCCCTGACCGCGACGTCCTTAATAGTCACGGCGGTGTAACCCCGCTCGCCGAAGAGGTCGCGGCCGGCATCGACAATGGCTTTCCGGGTGGCACTGCCCGCCGCGGCCGCGTTGGCCGTCACGTCAGTACCCCCGCGTCAAGGGGTGCCTCAAAGTCGACGACGGCGGATTGGCCCGCCACCGTGATCTGCCGGGCGCGTGCCGTTTCCCCCTGTGGGTCCAGGGTGCTGAGAATGTAGCGTCCGGTGGGTGGCAACGGCAGCTCGTACTTCCCGTCCCGGGTGTGCGTGGATGCGATGAACTCCCCCGTAGGCCGGGTCAACGTGACCAGAGCGGTGTCTCCGGGCGCTTGAGCTCCGCTGACCGTTCCTGCCAGGGTCAGACGCCGGGACAGGACGATCTGCTGCCAGCCGGCGGCATCGGTGAAATTCAGGGCCTGCGAATGCGGCGCCCAGCCATCGGCGCTGGAGACCACCAGATAGCGGTCCGGACCGGGCAGCACCACCGAATATTCGCCGTCATTATTCGCCCGGCTCCAGTCCACCGGCGCGCCGTCGGTACTGAGTATATTGACCACCGCGTTGCGGATAGGCCGGCCCTCGGCGCTGACCACCGTGCCGCTGACCACAATCTCCACCTCGCTGCCGGCGGACTTGATGCCGCCGTCGTCGGCCGGTGTATTCACCGTGCCCGGCAGCGCCGTGCCCGACAGCATCGTTGTTGCCGCGGCCGGGACAGGAGCCCCGCCGGCCGGAGCCCACCCGGGGGGACCAGCAGCGGATCCAGCGGTGCCGCCGTCGGCCACCTTTAGGGCTGCCGCCGTCAGGAACTTCGGAATGAAGGCCGTCACGCCCACCGAGAGCAAAGCGGCGACGGCGGCGAACCAGAAGATGAACTTGAACGCATCCAGCGTGGGCAGCGACACGCCATTGTGGTCCATCACCACCGAGGTGAGGATGGCGGCTACAGTTGCGGACGCCGTCGAGGTTCCCACCGCGCGCAAGAGCGAATTCAAACCGTTCGCGGAGGCGGTCTCCGTAATCGGCACCGAGCGCATGATCAGCGTCGGCATCGCAGCGTAGGCAATAGCGGTGCCCATGCTGACCGCCATGGCGCCCACAATGATCATCCAGATCTCGCTGTTGAGGAAGACCCGGGCCACGTAGGAGACCGCCAGGACCAGCGCACCGACAATCAAGGTGGTCTTGGCGCCGAACCGCTTGGTGATGACGGCGGAAATCGGAGCGAGCGCCACCATCGCCAGACCCGACGGCACCATGCACAGACCCGCGACCACCACGCTGAGCTCAAATCCGTAACCGGAAACCTTGGGCATCTGCAGCTGCTGCGTGGTGGAAAGCATATTGGCATACATCGAAAAGCCGACCAGGATCGAGGCAATATTGGTCAGCAGTACCGGCCTGCGGGCGGACGTGCGCAGATCCACCATCGGCTGGCTGACCCGTAGCTCGAACGGGAACCACACGGCCAACACCACCGCCGTGGTGATAAACAGCAGGATCACCGGCTCGCTGCTCCAGCCCCAGCTGCCGCCCTTGGAAATCGCCAGTAACAGCGTGGTCAGGGCGATCGAGAGCATCGCGGCGCCGAGGAAATCGAACTTTCCGCGGGTCCGCAGCTCGGATTCGGGGACGATGGCCAGTACCGCGATGATCAACGTGATGCCGACGGCGGCGGACAGCCAGAAGATGGCCTGCCAGCCAAACGCTTCGTAAATAATGCCGGACAGCGGCAGGCCCAGCGCACTGCCGATACCCAGCGTGGCGCTCATCAGGGCGACCGCCGAGGCCACCTTCTCCTTGGGCAATTCGTCGCGCATGATGCTGATGCCGACCGGGATCAGTGACGCGGCGAAGCCCTGGAAGGCACGGCCGACCACCAGCGTGACAAAATTGCCGCCCAACGCCGCGATGACGGAGCCGATCACCATGAGAACCATGGCGACGGTCATCATGCGACGCTTCCCGACCATGTCCGCCAGCCGGGACACGATGGGCGTAGCGACCGCGCTGGTCAGCAGTGTGACGGTAACCAGCCAGGAGACATTGTCCGGGCTGGTGTTCAGGATTTTGGGGAAGTCCGGCAGCAGCGGAATCACCATAGTCTGCTGCAGCGACACCACCGTGCCGGAAAGGCAGAGGATGGCAATGATGAGACCTGTTGGTCTGCGGGTGGCGG
The DNA here is from genome assembly GCA_038242035.1 of Actinomycetales bacterium. Taxonomy (GTDB): domain Bacteria; phylum Actinomycetota; class Actinomycetes; order Actinomycetales; family Micrococcaceae; genus Arthrobacter_M. Next base: position 6,150 of record JBBSSN010000061.1, on the reverse strand, counting down.
TCTTCGCGGAGTGCGAGGGCACTGGGAACCTCTCGGAAAAATCCGCGCGGAGCTGGTCCGGGCGCGGGCGGCGGGGCTGGAACGAGTGGTGAACAGCAGTTCACCATCAAGTGAACACCCGTTCACCGCCGGCTGGCAACATTCGTTACGTATGTCTCACGGGCATCACCACGGCAGTCGCCGTAGCTCGATGGTTCCTTCCGGCTAAGCTGCAGTTGCCTTGGTGCCCGCGCAGATCATTGTCCGCTGGGCAGGCCCCCTGTATCCCGGTCCTGCTCAACCAGCCAGGTGCCGCCAGAGGAACTCGTGGGAAGCTGTGTGCAGCCGGGCTGCCTGCTGGTTGTTGCTGGCCCCGGCATGCCCGCCTTCCAAGGCTTCGTGGAACCAAACCCCGGGGATGCCCATGGCCTCCATCCGAGCTGCCATCTTGCGGGCCTGGACCGGTCCAACCCGGTCGTCGGACGTGGCGGTCCAAAGGAAGGTGGGCGGATAACCGACCCCGGGGCGCAGTAAGTGGTACGGGGAAAACGTCCGGATGAACTCCCACTGCGCGGGCACATCCGGGTCTCCGTACTCCGCAATCCAAGACGCGCCGGCGGAGAGTTTCGTGTAGCGCCGCATGTCCAGCAGGGGCACGCCGCAGGAGATCGCGCCGAACAACTCCGAATAGCTGGTGAGCATGTTGCCCACCAGCAGTCCGCCGTTGCTGCCGCCCGTGCACCCCAAATGTGACCGACTGGTCACCCCGCGCGCCATTAGATCCCGCGCCACCGCGGCGAAGTCCTGGTAGGCCTTATGCCGGTTCTCCTGTAGTGCCGACCTATGCCATTGCGGTCCGTACTCGCCGCCGCCACGGATATTGGCCATGACATAGACGCCGCCGCGTTCGATCCCGTTCACGATGGCCCGCCGCTCCAGCCAGGTCCGGCCCAAAGCGCCGCTGTACGCGGGCGTGCGGGATACCTCGAATCCGCCGTAGCCGCTTAACAGCGTCGGATTGGCGCCGTCGAGCACGAGATCCCGGCGGCCCACCTGAAAGTACGGGATGCGTGTGCCATCGGCGGAGTCGGCGAAGTGCTGCTGGACCTCCAAGTCGTCCGCCTTAAAGAACGACGGCGCCTGCCGGACCAGGATGGCCGTCTCGCCGGGTCGGGCGGCGACCGCAGCCCCCGTTCCGGCCGGTCTGTCGGCTGGCTTGACGGCTGGCTTGACGGCTGACCTTTCGGCCGAGAGGGTCCCGCGGAGTAGGCTCGTGGGGGTGAGAAAGCCACTGACGAGCAGCCAGTAGTCGTCACCACAGACGGGATCTTCGTCGTCGACGGCAAAGGCCTCGCCCGAGTGCAGCGGCGGACAGCCGGCCAGGTCATGGGCTGCCCATTCGGCGGCCGGATCGAGGATGGTCACGGCTGCCGATACGTCCTGGAGCAGGTTCAAAAGCAGGAAATTCGAACTCCAGCTCCACGACTGCAGGGCGGTATGAGCATCCGGGACGAACACGGTCCGCAACTGCCGGCAACCTGACAGGAAGGCTGCAAGTTCCAGCACGAGCAGGCTGCCGGCGAGGTGAATCCTCCCGTCCAGCTCCCAATCCGTTTGTGGACGCAGCAGCAGCCATTGCCGGTGGAGGGAGACGTCCACATCGTCCGGGACATCAATGTGCACCCATTCGTCGTCTTGGCGCAGGTAAGTCCTGCTGCGGAAGAAGTCGATCACATCGGAGGCGACGTCACGTTCGAAGCCAGGTGTGCGGTCGTGCGAAACTCCGCCGCTGAGATGGTCTTCGGGAACCTGGAAGTATGGCGCAGTGTCTGCCAGTTCCGCCAACGACTGCCCGCGGTGCAGGATCCGGCACTGGGACGGGTAGGATGACGCCGTCATGGAGCCCGCACCCAGATCCGTTCCCACGTAGAGCGTGTCGGCGTCCCGCCAGCTGAGCCGCGTCTTGGCGGACGGCAGGATGAAGCCGGCTGGGACAAAGTCCTGCGCGGACAAATCGAATTCGCGGTAGGTGACTGCGTCTCCCCCCTCGGAGGAGAGTGCCACCATCGCGCTTCGATAGTCCGATCCTTTCGCCGGCCGCAGCAGGGATGCGCCGGACCAGACCCAAGGCAGGTCTTCTAGTTTTGAGAGCTCGTCGAGGTCCAGCAGGACCTGCCATTCCGGGGTGCGGGTTTGGTACTGCGCCCAAGTGGTTCGCCGCCACAGCCCACGGGGATGCGACTTATCGCGCCAGAAGTTGTAGTACCAATCGCCGCGCTTGTTCACGAGCGGGATGCGATCGGCCGAGTCCATGACCTCCAGAACCCGGCCTTCCAGTACCGTGTACTCATCGGTCAGCAGCAGCGCGTCGGTGCGGTCATTGTGCTCACGCACCCAAGCGATCGCTTCGTCCCCGTGAATGTCCTCCAGCCACAGAAATTCGTCCGATGGTTCGTCGGCCAGGGGGTGCTCCTCTGTGCGTGTCTGCGTCATGAGCCCATCCTAGGCACCTGCGCTTCGCGCCGGGTCGGGAACCGGAGCATCGCTGCGGTGTGCCTTCCCGTGATGGAGCTGGATGGCACTGTTAACCAGCGCAAAATGGCTGAACGCCTGCGGAGTGTTGCCCAGCTGGCGCCCGGACTGCGTGTCCCATTCCTCGCTGAGCAGGCCGACATCGTTGCGCAGCGCCAGGAGCCGTTCGAACAGTTCCGTGGCCTCACGACGACGCCCGGCTCCGAGCTGCGCATCCACCATCCAGAAGGAGCAGGCCAGGAACACGCCCTCCCCGCCCGGCAGGCCGTCGTCGCTCGTTTGCGGACGGTACCGCATGACGAAACCGTCCTTGGAGAGGTCCTGCATGATCGCGTCGATGGTGCCGACGACGCGCGGATCGTCCGGCGGCAGGAACCCCACGCGCGGGATCAGCAGCAGACTGGCGTCTAGTTCGGTGCTGCCATAGGACTGGACAAAGGTATTGCGGCCCGCGTCGAAGCCGTGTTCCATCACGTCCGCGTGGATGGTGTCCCGCAGCGCCTCCCACCTGTCCACCGGACCGTCCAGATGGAAATTTCGTATGCCCTTGACCATCCGGTCCGCGGCCACCCACGCCATCACCTTCGAATGGGTGAAGTGCCGCCGTGGCCCGCGCATTTCCCATAGTCCGTTGTCCGGCTTGTCCCAGATGGTCTCGAGGTGTTCCATCAGCGTCGTCTGCACCGCCCAGGAATTGTCATTGGCCTTCAGCAGCGCATTGCGGGTCAGCGACAGACCGTCCAGCACCTCACCCCAGACATCGAGCTGCAGCTGGTCCGCGGCGGCGTTTCCGGTGCGCACCGGCGAGGATCCTTCAAAGCCGCGCAGCCAATCCAACTCGGTCTCCGGGATGCGCCGCCGGCCGTCAATGGCATACATAATCTGCAGATCCGCCGGGTCCCCGGCCGCCGAGCGCAGCAGCCAGTCCCGCCAGGCCGTGGCCTCGTCCGTGTACCCGGCGGCCAGCAGCGCCTGCAGGGTCAGGGTGGAATCCCGCAACCAGCAATACCGGTAGTCCCAGTTCCGCGGGCCGCCGATCTGCTCCGGCAGTGATGTCGTCGCGGCCGCCACGATGCCGCCGGTGGGCAGATAGGTCAGCGCCTTGAGGGTGATGAGCGAGCGCTGCACGGCCTCCTTGTACGGTCCGCCGGCTTTGCTGCGCCCGCTCCACTGCATCCAGTAATCCTGCGTCTGCGCCAGCACCTTGTCCGGATCCACGGTCCGCGTCCGGTGACGGGTCTGATGGCTGGGATACCAGGTCAGCGCGAATGGCACCTTGTCGCCGGCGTTGACGGTGAATTCGCTGACGGAACTCATGTGTTCGCCCTCCACCGGTGCAGGGGTCACCAGCAGCACCGCGTCCGGGCCGGCCACCGCCCGGATGCCCTTCTCGTGTTTGCGCACCCACGGCACAATGTGGCCGTAGTCAAAGCGCAGTACCAGCTCGCCGCGCATCCGGACGGTCCCGCTGAGCCCCTCGACAATGCGGACGACGTCGGCAACTTCGTCGCGCGGCGGCATAAAGTCTGTGACGCGCACCCGTCCCTCGTCGGTGTCCCACTCGGACTCCAGGATCAGCGTGCCGGGCCGATACTGCCGGCGGGTGCACACCCCGCCCGCTTCCGGAGCCAGCAGCCAGCGGCCGGCGCCGTCGTCGTCCAGCAGTGCCGCAAAACAAGCGGGCGAGTCGAAGTTCGGCAGGCAGAGCCAGTCAATGGAACCGCCGGTGCCCACCAGCGCCGCGGTATGCAGATCTCCGATGATCGCGTAGTCCTCGATCCGGCCCATCTTAGTGACCCTCCGAACGGGCGGTGGAACGGTCGACGACGGTACCTGCGACGGAGGCGACGGCAGGAGTGCGGCGGGCAGGTCGGACGGGACTGATGGGGCAGGGCTCGTGAGTGCGCATCCCTCTGGTCTACCACCCGAACCAGTGCATGTCAGCCCCGGGCCCGGCAACCCGGCGTGGACCACTGACGTGCAGGTCTGGCCGTGCCGGTCCGGGAATGGGACGATGGAAGCGTGCAGTCCATACTCGATTTTGCAGGCCATTACTGGTGGCTGGTCTTTCCCCTCAGCGGTGTAGTGGGCGGCTGGGCACGGTCCTGGTCCAAGGCCGGCGAACGCAGGCATCAGCGCAGACTTGAGCTGTACCAGGTCAAAAACCAGGCGCTGCGGGGGGAGCAGGTGCGCGCCGATGAGGTGGCGCAGTTGCTGGTCACGCACGACGGCGTCAACAAACGGTGGCTGGACTACGAACTTGACGTGGGGAAGCTGATCGATTTTCCGATGATGACCGATGTACGCGAACCGCTCACCGTCGCATTTTTGCGCGCTAAACGGGAGGCCGACGGCCTCCGGCCCACGGAGCCCGGCGAAATCACAGCCAAGGGCCGGCTGGATGAGTACCGCGCCGCCGTCAACGGCTATGAGGTCGCGTTTGAAGTGGCCGAGCGGGAGGCCCGTCGGGTCAAGGACAGCAGCTTCACCGGGCCGGAGCGCCAGCGCCTCGCCACGGCACGCAAGCTGATCACCATCGCCGTGGATGACGCGGCCACGCCGTCCGAGCGGCAGACAGCCTACCGCCGTGCCCGCCGTGAACTGGACGGCCTGATTGTGCTGCCGGATGCGACGGTGGCAGCGCTTGAGGAGAAGGTCGCCCGGATGCTCGGCACGGGCCAGGGCCAGTAGGACCGCGGTTCCGCTTGTCGCTGGACATTCGCTGTCGGAACTCATTAAGACGTACAATTTATTGTACGTAAGGAGATTGCTATGAAGACGATGACCTATTCCGAGTCAAGGGCGAACTATGCTGCGACCCTCGACGCCGTTCTGGATGACCGTGAGGAAATTGTCATCACCCGGGCCGGAAAAGATCCCGTGGTCATCCTTTCCCTCGCTGATTACGAGTCACTGAAGGAAACGGCCTATCTGCTCCGCAGCCCGGAGAATGCCCGCCGGCTCCTAGGCTCCATCGACGCCCTGGAACGCGGGGGTGGCATCGAGCACGAATTACACGGGTGAAGTTTGTCTGGGACGAAAAGGCCTGGGACGACTACGTCTTCTGGCAGCGCGAAGACAAAAAAGTGCTCAAGCGCATCAACGAACTCCTCAAGGACATTCGCCGCCACGGCAACGAGGGCATCGGCAAGCCTGAAGCGCTCAAGTCTGGCTTCCACGGCTATTGGTCGCGACGCATTACTGATGAGCACCGTCTGGTCTACAAAGTGGTCGGTGACGAGGTCCGGATCGCACAGTGCCGCTACCATTACTGAGCCGGCGCCTGTGCCAGGCGAGGCGGCTAGGGCCCGGGTTCGCCCTGAATCCGCTGAAACTGCGCGCTGCTGGGCTGGCCAAAACCCGGCGCGGACTTGGAGAAGACAAACGCCCTGGTCAGCCACTCTTCGGGCAGCCAGGTCCGCGTGACGTACTGTGGGTGCGTGGGATTGCGAACGTTGGCCCAGAAGACAAACACCAGCTCCGCCCACTCGGATTCGATTACTCACGGCCAGCGTTCCTTGCTCAATCTGCATCCAGCGCGGAGCGGCCAGGGACGCGGCAGCGCTGCGCCGGCTCGCATTGCCCATCGCCTGCACCGCGGCGAAGCCGATCATCATGGGGGCGGCTCCGCGGCCGGTG
>JBBSSN010000060.1:0-9197 GCA_038242035.1 Actinomycetales bacterium | reverse complement strand
TCCGGTCATTGAACTGCGCGACCTGCATGTGCACCACCGCACTCGCTCCGGCGGCCTGTTCAAGCCGAACTATGTCAAGGCTGTCAATGGCGTGAACTTCACGGTCAGCCGCGGCGAAACGGTCGGCATTGTCGGCGAATCGGGTTGCGGAAAGTCAACGCTGGCAAGCGTTCTCGTGGGCCTGCAGGCACCGACCTCCGGAGAGGTCTTCTTCCACGGCCGTCCCGCCGTCAAGCGCAGCGCCAAAATGCGCAAGGAGTTCGGCCGCGCTGTCTCGGTCGTCTTCCAGGATCCTTCCACCGCCTTGAACCCGCGGATGAACATCCAGGACATCCTGACGGATCCACTGGTGATTCATGGCATCGGCAACGCCGCTTCCCGGGCCGCCAAGGTCAGCGATCTGCTGGCCCTGGTGGGACTGCCGCAATCGGCCGCCGAGGTCACCCCCTCCCAGGTTTCCGGCGGCCAGCGGCAACGCGTCGCGATTGCCCGGGCGCTTGCGCTGGGACCGGACGTGATTGTCGCCGACGAACCAACGTCCGCACTGGACGTATCCGTGCGCGCGCAGGTACTGAACCTGCTCTCCGATCTGAAGAAGGAACTCGACCTGGGGATGGTCTTCATCAGCCACGACATCCAGACGGTGCGCTACGTTTCGGACCGGATCTGCGTCATGTACTTTGGCCAGATCGTCGAGGAAGGTCCGGCCCGCGAGGTGTTTGACAATCCCAGCAACGATTACACCAAAATGCTGCTGGGCGCCGCGCCCTCGCTGCTGCAAACCTAGCACCGCTGCCGTCCGGGCAGCGGCCCAGATTTTCACCTATTAATATCAACTATTTATTTTGGAGAATACTGTGACTTCCGTCGCTACCCGTTTCCAGGGCGTTATCCCGCCCGTCGTCACCCCGCGCACCCTCGAGGGATCCATTGATGTTCCGTCGCTGGAAAACGTCGTCAAGCACCTGCTCGACGGCGGTGTGGATGGACTATTCGTGCTCGGCTCCTCCGGCGAGGTCAGCCATATGACGAACACCGAGCGGGACCTGACGCTGCAGACGATTGCCGGTGTCAACGCCGGTGCGGTTCCGCTCTTTGTCGGCGCCTGCGAGCAGACCACCGCACGCGTGATCGAAGAAGGAAAGCGCGTCGTCAGCCTCGGCGCCGATGCCCTGGTGGTGACGTCGCAGTACTACGCCGTGAGCAACGCGCAGGAAAACGCAACCCACTACCGCAGCATTCATGCCGCCATCGACGTCCCGATCTTCGCTTACGATGTCCCCGTGCGCACCCACTTCAAGCTCCCCACGGATCTGCTCGTTGAGCTCGGCAAGGAGGGTGTGCTGGCCGGCGTCAAAGATTCCTCCGGTGACGACGTCTCTTTCCGCCAGCTATTGCTGGCAGCGCAGGACATTCCCAATTTTGACATCTTCACCGGTCACGAGGTCGTAGTCGACGGCGCGCTGCTTGGCGGGGCCCAGGGCGTTGTTCCCGGGCTCGGTAACGTGGACCCGCGCGGCTACAAGAACCTGTACGAGGCCGCCATGGCTGGTGACTGGGCCAAGGCCACTGCCGAGCAGAACCGCCTTGCCGATGTTTTTGAGATCGTCTATACGCCGCAGCCGGGACGGCTGTCCGGAAACGCCGCCGGTCTTGGAGCCTTCAAGACTGCACTGATGCTGATGGGCGTCATTAAGACGAACGTGATGAGTGCTCCGATGCTGGCGCTGGATGAGGGCGAGACGGCCGCAGTAAAGGTGATCCTGGAGCGTACGGGCCTGATCTAGGCTGCCCCCACGCGGCCCACACGCGGCCGCGGTCGGGCCGGGCGTCGTGGGGGCGGTGGCGGCGCCCGGCCGACGGCTACTCGTTTTTTGAAAAGGTTTTTGTATGACGCATGTGATTGGGATCGACCTCGGCGGGACGAAGACCGCTGCGGGGGTTGTGTCAGCGGACGGGTCCGTGCTGTTTACCGCGCAGACGCCGACGCTGAACCGGGACGGCGGCGAGGCAATTCTGGAGGCCACCGCCGGCCTGGTCGGGGGGCTGCGGGAGCGGGCCGCTGCTGCTGGCATAGAGGTTTCCGCCGTAGGCATGGGATCCGCCGGCGTCATCGACGCTGACCGTGGCGTCGTGGTCTCGGCAACGGACGCCATCCTTGGCTGGGCCGGAACCCGGATCACAACCGGATTGCAGACACGGCTGGGCCTGCCGGCGGGGGCCGTCAGCGTTGTCAACGATGTCCATGCCCACGCGATCGGTGAGGCGTGGTTGGGCGCTGGCGCCGGATCCTCAAGCATGCTCATGCTGGCCTTCGGAACCGGTGTCGGCGGGTCGTTCGTCGTCGGCGGCCGGCCGCTGTTGGGGCACCGATATGTCGGTGGCCACGTGGGTCACTTTGCTTCCAGCTACGCCGTGGCGGCTGACGGCTCTGAGCTGGAATGCACCTGTGGACGACGGGGGCATGTGGAAGCCATCGCCTCCGGGCCGGCGCTGCATGCACTGTACCTGCGCAGCGGCGGCGATCCTTGCGCCGCGGACACTCGAGAGGTGTTCGCCCGTGCCAGTGCCGGAGACCCGGTGGCGCTGGGAACCGTCGACACCGCCGCGCGCGCCGCTGGAGAGGCAATCGGGGGGCTGGCAAATGTGCTGGACCCCGAGGTGGTGGTGGTCTCGGGCGGTCTGGCCGATGCCGGGGCACTGTGGTGGGACCGGATGACTCTCGCGGCAGCCGAGGAGCTAATGCCTCCGCTGGCAGGGCTGCGGATTGAGCGCGCTAGGCTGGGCAACACCGCGGCCATCGTCGGAGCCGCTGCGCTGGTTCTGCGCGCGTAATCGATCGTCCGCTTTGACAAATTATTAGGAGTTAGCATGACCTTGAAACTGACCAATTTGGACGTCCTCAAGGGCCAGCTTATTGTTTCCGCCCAGGCGTACCCCGGCGAGCCGATGCGGGATCCGCGGACCACCGCACAGGTAGCGGCGTCGGCCGTCATCGGAGGCGCCGCGGCGGTCCGGGTCCAGGGCATCGCTGATATCCAATTCACCCGTTCTGCCGTCGAAGTGCCCGTGATTGGACTCTGGAAGGACGGCCCCGACGGCGTCTTCATCACCCCCACCCTCCGCCACGCGCTGGCATGCGCCAACGCCGGTGCGCACATTGTAGCCATCGACGGTACCCGCCGCCCCCGCCCGGACGGACTGGACCTGACCGCAACCATCGCGGGTATCCACGCAGAATCCAATGCGCTCGTCATGGCGGACTGCGGCTCCCCGGCGGACGCCGCGGCGGCGGCAGAAGCCGGCGCCGACCTGATCGGCACCACGCTGGCGGGCTATTCCGGCGAACGGGCCAAGACGCAGGGGCCGGATCTGGACATGCTGGCGCAGATCGTTGCGGCGGATCTGGGCCTGCCGCTGATCGCGGAAGGACGCATCCATACCCCGGCGCAAGCCCGGCAGGCGCTCGATGCCGGGGCGTTCGCCGTCGTCGTCGGAACCGCTATTACGCACCCGGCCTCCATCACCGGCTGGTTCAAGGACGCGCTCAGCGCTTAGATTGCTCAGCGCCTGGATTGCTCAGCGCCTATATTGCTCAGCGCCTCTTACTGATTGTGCCGCAGCTGCCGTGAAACACGGTCCGTATCGTGCACGTGCGGCACAGTCGACGTAGGCTCGACGCATGGCTAAGACGCGAACGGTTGATGTTGTCATTATCGGTGCCGGTGCTGTGGGTGAGAATGCCGCGGACAAGGTAGTACAGGGCGGACTCTCAGCGGTACTGATCGAGGCCGAACTGGTGGGCGGTGAATGCTCCTATTGGGCCTGCATGCCGTCGAAGGCGCTGCTGCGGCCCGGAGCGGCCCTCTTGGCGGCCCAGTCCGTGGCCGGTTCGCGGGAGGCCGTCACGCAGACCCTGGATGCGGGCGCGGTGCTTAAACGCCGGGATGAGTTCACCTCGCACTGGCAGGACGACAGCCAGGTCAGCTGGGTGGAGAACGCCGGCATCGACCTTATCCGCGGGCATGCCTGGCTCACCGGTGAGCGCTCCGTGGAGGTGGCGGGGAACGACGGCGGCACGCATGTTTTGCACGCCACGCACGCCGTCGTTTTGGCAACCGGTTCCGTGCCCACCGCTCCCCCGCTGTCCGGATTGGCTGACATCAAGTATTGGGGCACCCGCGAAGCGACGTCGGCGCAAACCGTCCCGGATCGGCTGACGGTCTTCGGCGGCGGCGTCTCCGGTGCGGAACTGGCACAGGCATTCGCCCGGCTCGGTTCCAGCGTCACCGTAGTGGCGCGGGGCGACCTGCTCGCGATGTATCCAACCGAGGCCCGCGAGCTGGTCAAGGCCGGGTTGCGGGCCGACGGCGTGGATCTGCGGCTGCATACCTCCGCGGAGAGCGTGCGGCGCAATGCCAGCGGCGAGGTGGAGCTGATCCTCTCCGACGGCGGCGGAACAGTGACGTCCGATGAACTGCTGGTTTCCACCGGCCGGCACCCGGCGCTGGAGGGCCTGGGGCTGGAGAGCATCGGGCTGGAACCGAAGAAACTCACGACCGACACCACCGGCCGGGTTGCCGGCAAGGATTGGCTGTACGCCGTTGGGGATGCTGCCGGGAAGGTGCTGCTGACGCATCAGGGCAAATACGAGGCGCGTGCCACGGGCACCGCCATCGTGGCCCGCGCGGCGGGGACTCTGCACGGCGACCCCGCCCCCTGGAGCGCGGGCGCGCAGACGGCCAACGACCGAGCGGTACCGAACGTTGTTTTTACCGACCCGGAGGTTGCCTCCGTCGGCTTGTCTGTGCAGCAGGCGCGCGAGGGCGGACGAAACGTTTCCGAGGTGTCCCTGCCGATCGCGGTGGCCGGGTCGGCACTGTATGCGGATGACTATAAGGGCTGGGCCCAGCTGGTGATCGACGAGGACGACAAGACACTGCTCGGCGCGACGTTTGTCGGTCCGGACGTCGCGGAACTGCTGCATTCGGCCACGATCGCCGTCGTCGGGCAGGTTCCGCTGGAGCGCCTGTGGCACGCCGTCCCGTCCTACCCCACAGTGAGCGAGGTTTGGCTGCGGCTGCTGGAGAAATATGGTCTCTAGGGCTATTTGAACTGACCGGTCAGTTTTGATAGTATTTTCATGGCTCATTAATCCACCGGAAGGCCATGCCTGTGCTGTCGGCTTCGAAGCTCCATGTCCAGGGGCGTCACCGGGACCTTCTCCCGGCGACCAGCCTGGCGGCTCAGCGCGGAACCCTGCTCCTGGTCCAGGGTGACGGCCAGGAGCGGCGCACCGCGCTGGCGCTGACCCTGACCGGAAGAATGCGGCCCACGTCCGGATCCGTGCACTGGGGACATGATGCGGACATTGCACATCTGCGCCGGCACAGCGCGCTGATCGACGCACCGGACGTCAACGAACCCGAGCAGCATCTGAGCGTGCAGGATCTGACCGCGGAGGACCTGGCCCTGGTTCCGCGTAAATTCCGCGACCGTACCCGCCCGGCGGCATGGTTGGCCAAGCACGGGCACGCAGATATTGCCGCCAGATGGGTCGACGAACTGGACCCGGAACCGCGGCTGAAGCTGCTGACCGATTTGGCCCTGGCGAACGCTGACGTCGATGTCCTGGTGGTCGACTCACCGGATCGGCACAGCGCCGATCCGCAGGACTGGCTACCGTTCCTGCAACGGCTCGCGGCGGGCAGCGCCACATCGGCCCCAGCAGCACCGGCAGATCCAGCCGACCCAGCCGACCCGGCAGATCCAGCCGACCCAGCCGACCCGGCAGACCCGGCAGACCCAGCAGCCTCGGCTGTCCCGGTGCGTCCGCTGACGGTGATTGTCACCGTCGCGACCATACCGGGGAACTTCCATGGCGCCGTCGCCCGTTTGGGAGACGCACCTCCCGAGGTAACTCCAGCCGGGAGCCCGGGCACGGAACTGGCCCCTAACGACGAATCGCAGGAAACCACATGACCGTCCTCCGCCTCGCTCTTTCCGAGCTCAAGCGCATGACGGGGGGCCTGCTTCCGAAGCTGACCATCCTGGCGCTGATCATGGTTCCGCTGCTCTACGGCGCTCTTTACCTGTATGCCAACTGGGATCCGTACGGCAATCTTGACCAGCTCAAGGCGGCCGTCGTCGTTCAGGACCAGGGCGCCACCACCAAAGACGGCAAGCAACTCCAGGTGGGCGATCAGGTGGCGCAGACGCTGATCGACGGCAAAAAATTCGACTGGGTCAAGGTGGATTCTGCCCAGCAGGCGGACAGCGGTGTGGAATCCGGCGAATACGCATTTGCCCTGAAGATCCCCCGGGACTTTTCCGAAAACCTCGCCTCACCCGAGCATTTTGATTCCGCGAAACAGGCTATTTTGGGCGTCACCACCAATGATGCCAACAACTATCTGCTGACCTCCATTGTGGACAAGGTGACCACGCAGGTGCACGAATCCGTGGCCAAGGAGGTCGGGCAGACCACGGCGGACACGCTGCTGACCGGCTACGGCACCATTCATGCGCAGATCGTCAAGGCGGCCGACGGCGCCAGCCAGCTGGCGTCGGGAGCGGCAGGTTTGCGGGACGGTGCAGCACAATTGCACGCGGGCACGGGTACGCTGACCGGCGGCGCGAATCAGTTGGTGGACGGCCAGAGCCAGCTGGTGGCCGGAGCGGACCGGCTTAATACCGGAGCCGCGCAGCTGAGCACCGGTCTGGGCCAGCTGCAGTCCCAAACCACCTCGTTGCCGGCAGACAGCCAGGCACTCTCCACGGGCGCCGCCCAGGTGGCGGCAGGAAACGCGACGCTGAACACGAAAGTCCAGGACGCCGTCGGCGGGCTTGATCAACTGGATGCGGCGGCAAAAACCGGCTTCTCGCAGCGGCTCGATGCGCTCGTGGCAGCCGGAACGATCCCCAAGGAAGACGCGGACAAGATCAAGGCCGACGTCCAATCCGCCCCGGTCAGCCAGGCCGTGCAGGACGCCAAGGCGAAGCTGCATACTGATGCTGCGGACGTGCAGCAGCTGGCGGCGGGCTCGCAGGCCGTGGCCGGGGGCGCTGCCAAACTCGCCGCCGCCGCTCCGACCCTGACCGGCGCCATCACGCAGGCCAACAACGGCGCGGCCCATCTCTCCGCCGGGGCCGCAACGCTGGCCGGCGGTCAGCAGACCGCCCTGGACGGCAGCCGCCGGCTCGCTTCGGGCGCGACGACGCTTGACGACGGCGCCACCAAGCTCGATGACGGTGCGCAAACGCTGTCCTCCGGTGCAGCCACGCTGGCCGATGAACTCGCCAAGGGCGCCGGTCAGGTCCCTCATCCCGACGACGCGCAGAAGGCCAATGCCGCCAAGGTCATCTCGGACCCAATCGCGGTCAATTCGCTGTCCCAGGCTCAGGCCGCCAACTACGGCTCCGGGCTGGCACCGTTCTTCCTCGTTCTGGCCCTGTGGATTGGTGCGTTCATGCTGGTCCAGGCCATGCGGCCCGTGACGCAGCGCGCTCTGGCATCCAACGCACCGTCCTGGAAAATCGCCGTCGGCGGTTGGCTGCCGTTCTTCCTGGTTTCCACGCTGCAGGCCGTGGTGATGTACCTGGTGGTCTATTTCGGGCTCGGACTGAACCCGTCGCATCCGGTACTGACCCTGGGTCTGCTGCTGCTGGCCTCGATGGCCTTCACCGCCATTATCCAGGGCGTCGTGGCGTTGCTGGGCACGGTGGGAAAGTTTGTGGTGCTGATCCTGCTGGTGCTCCAGTTGGTCAGTTCCGGCGGCACGTTCCCCTGGCAGACCACGCCTGGACCGCTGCATGCGATCCACACAGTCATGCCTATGGGCCACGTAGTGGAAGGCATGCGGCACCTGATCTACGGTGCGGGTCTGGCACCCGTGGGACCGATTGTGCTGGGCCTGATCGGCTACACGCTCTTCGGCCTGCTGTTGTCCTTCCTCGCAGTGCGCAAGCATAAGTTCTGGACGCTGAAGACTCTGCAACCGGAGATCGCGGTATGAGCGAACCTGCCCGCCCCGCCCAAACGCGGCGGCCCGCCCGGACCAACGCCACCCGGCAAAAACTGTTCGAGGCATCCATGCTGCTGATCGGCGAGCGCGGACCCGCCAACGTCACCGTGGACGAAATCGCGGCCGCGGCGGGAGTCTCCAAGGGCACCGTGTATTACAACTTTGGCAGCAAGTCGGAGATGATCGCGGCCCTGCTGGAGCACGGCGTGGAAATGCTCGAGTCCCGCTTGGCATCACATTCTCCGGCGGCGAGGGCCGTAGAGGATCTGCAGGAAATGCTCGGCGCCATGCTGGATTTTTTCGCCGAGTATCCGTCCTTCGCCCAACTGCTGGTCAGCGAGATGTGGCGCACCCCCGGCGAGTGGCACGAGACCCTGACCCTGCTGCGCGAACGGCTGGTCAGCGTTATCGGCGGCGCGGTGGAACGTGTGGCACAGGAGAATCAGGTCGATACTCAGATCACCCCGGCCAGCGTCGCCGGGGCGATCCTGGGAGCAACGTTCGTGATCGGGCTGGACCGGCTGGTGTTCCATCCGGACCGCTCGCGGGAACAGGCCCTGGCAGTGGTCATGACCGTCATCCGCGGCTATCTGAGGTAACCCCGGCGGCAGTGGCTGGGTTTCAGGCCGCGCGCGGAACCGCGAAAGCCGTGGCGCGGGCGTCCTGACCATCGAGCTCGGCCCAGGATCCAGCGTACTCGAAGACCGCCAGCGCACTGGTGGGGTAACTCATGGCCAGATTCGTGTACACTGCCTCATCCGAATCCCGGGAGGCCAGCCGCAGACCCAGATCCTGGATGCCCGGCAGATGACTGATCACCAGCAACGTCCGGACAGTCTGGGGCAGATTGTTCACGACAGCGAGCATCTCCCCCGCTGAGGCAGCGTACAGCCGGTCCTCCAGCTTGGCAGTGGGCGCCTTGTCGCCGAGCTGCTGACACACCCACGTACAACTCTGCCGTGCCCGCAGAGCGCTGGAACAGAGAATAAAATCGGGGATCACCGAGTTTTCCAGCAGCCACCGGCCCGCAACGGCCGCATCCGCGTGTCCGCGCTGCGCCAGCGGCCGGTCATGGTCCGCCACACCCAGCGGGTACGCGGCCTTGGCATGGCGCATCAAAACAAGCCGCAGCAGGTGTGTTTCGCTCATGACCTCAGTCTAATGACCGCCGCT
>JBBSSN010000059.1:0-9226 GCA_038242035.1 Actinomycetales bacterium | reverse complement strand
CGCTGAACGCCAATCAGCTCATCACCCCGATCTTCGCGGCGATCCTGGGCCTGGGGCTTTACCAGGGAGCCTACATGTCGGAAATTGTCCGGGCCGGGATCCTCTCCGTGGACAATGGCCAGCTGGAGGCGGCCGGGGCGCTGGGCATCAACCGGCTGCACACGCTGCGACGGATCATCCTGCCGCAGGCCATGCGCGTGATTATCCCGCCGACGGGCAATGAAACCATCGGCATGCTCAAAACCACGGCCCTGGTCAGCGTCATCTCCGTGCCTGAGCTGCTCTATTCCTCGCAGATCATCTACGCCCGCACGTTCCAGACCATCCCGCTGCTGATCGTGGCGAGCCTGTGGTACATCGTGGTGACCTCCGTCCTGAGCGTGGGGCAGTACTATCTGGAACGCCGTTATGCCAAGGGCGGCCAGCGGAACCTGCCGCTGACGCCGCTGCAAAGGATTACCCTCTTCTTCAACACCCATGACCGGCTGGCCCGGAAAGGCGGAAAACTGTGACCGCGATGGCGACCCACCCCCTTCCGGTTCCGCAGTCCGCGCCGCCGATGGTCAGGGCGGACGGAATCGAGAAGAACTACGGCAAACTCCAGGTGCTCAACGGGATCGATATGGAAGTCCAGGCCGGCGAGGTGGTCTGCCTGATCGGCCCGTCAGGATCCGGCAAAAGCACCTTCCTGCGGTGCATCAACCATCTGGAGGGCATCGACGGTGGACGTATGTGGGTCGACGGCAAGGTGATGGGGTACGACATCAAGGGCACGCGGCTGCATGAGCAGAAGGACAGCGAAGTGTGCCGGAACCGGACCGGAATCGGCATGGTGTTCCAGCACTTTAACCTCTTTCCGCATATGACCGTGTTGGAGAACCTAATGGAGGCTCCGCGGCTGGTGCTCAAACAGAAACGCTCCGTTGTCCGGGACCGGGCCCTGAAACTGCTGGAAGCTGTGGGTCTGGCGGAAAAGGCCGATGCCTACCCGCGCCAGCTTTCCGGCGGCCAGCAGCAGCGGGTGGCCATCGCCAGGGCCCTGTGCATGGAACCCAAGCTGATGCTCTTCGATGAGCCGACTTCCGCCCTTGACCCGGAGCTCGTGGGGGAAGTGCTCAAAGTGATCAAGGACCTGGCCCAGTCCGGAATGACCATGGTGGTGGTGACACATGAGATGAATTTCGCCCGCGACGTTGCGGACCGGGTGGTGTTCATGGCGGACGGCCAGATCGTTGAACAGGGCCCCGCGCGGGACATGATCACCAATCCCCAACACCCGAGGACCAAGGCCTTCCTGGCCTCGGTCCTGTAGGACCGGACACCGAAAGTAAGAGTCATGAAACTAACAGAGTTCTTTGACGTCACTGTCAGCGCCATCAATCGGGAATCAGACTGTGTTCTCTCCCTTGTGCTTGAGCACCCGCTGGAGGAGGCGCTGCCGGAATGGGAACCCGGCGCACACGTTGACGTGATGTTGCCCAATGGTGTGCTGCGTCAGTACTCGCTCTGTTCCGAGCCGGGAATGCCCGGCTGGCGCATCGCCGTGCTGCGCGAACCCAACGGACGAGGCGGTTCCGCCTATGTCCACGATCAGCTGCAGCCTGGCACGAAGGTCCAGATCAGGGCGCCCCGGAACAATTTTGCGCTCACAGCTGCCACGGAGTACGTCTTCATTGCCGGCGGCATCGGCATCACGCCGATCCTCCCGATGATCCGTCGGGCGGCGGAGGGCTCGGTGCCGTGGCGTTTGGTGTACCTGGGGCGCAGCCGGAAGAGTATGGCGTTCCTGGACGAGCTTGAGGCCTACGGCCCCAACGTGCACATCCACGCCGATGACGAAAACGGACTCTTCCCGCTGGCGGAGCTCCTCAACACCCCGGACGCCGGGTTCCATCTCTACACCTGCGGACCGGGGCCGCTGCTGAAGGTCATCCAAGCCATGACAGCTTCCTGGGTGGACCAGTCCCGGTTCCACTTTGAGAAGTTTGTCCCCGATCCGGCGGATGCCGGATCGGCCGCCCCGGTAGCGGGCGACCACGCCTTCACGGTGGAGCTTTCCGATGGGACCGAGGTGGAGGTGGGCGCCGATACCAGCATCCTGAAGGCCCTTGAGGACGCCGGCGTGCCGGTGCTCAGCTCCTGTCGGGAGGGGATCTGTGGTACCTGCGAAACAGCGGTGCTGGCGGGGGAGATCGACCACCGGGACAGCCTGCTCTCCGAGGACGAGCGGGCAGCCATGGACACCATGATGATCTGTGTCTCCCGGTGCCGGGGTCGACGGCTGGTCCTGGAGGCCTGACGTGCGCCGGCGGCCGCCGGACCTAAGGCGCATGCCGTGCCGACCACGGCCGCAGCTGCTCGACCGCCGCGCCGATCCTGAAGACCGTCGCATCATCAAAGGGATGACCGACAATCTGCACACCTGTGGGGATGCCGCAGTCCGCCATGCCGCTGGGGACTGCCAGTACGGGGCACCTGTTCGCGATGTTGAAGGGCGCGGTCATGTGGGCCTGCCAATAGTGTTCCAGCGGGACGCCGTCGAGCTCAATCCCCTCCAGATAACTGCCCTCGGCCTCCAGCGCCGGAACGGCCGACGCCGGGCAGAGCAGGGCGTCAAAGCCGTTCATCGCAGCGGATAGCTCGGCCTGAATGCGCGCTTCCGACCGATTCCGTCCAGATAGCGGTGCCTGGCGGCCGCGGCCCGCGCATCCGCCATAAACCTGCGGGTGTAGGGGGCCAGCAACTCTTCGGCGCCGGCGGTTTCATCCTCCATGGCCGGACCCAACAGATAACCAAAATGCGTGAACATGGTCTCGATGATGTTCTCGCTGCGCCAGGGCAGCTCGATTTCTTCGACCACTGCTCCGGCCTGCCGCAGGGTTTCGGCCACGGCGCGAGTGTTCATCTCGATGTCGGGCGAAATCCGGTAGTCACCCAGCCGCAGGCACAGCGCAATCCGCATTCCCGCGACGGCTTCGTAGCTGGCCGGCAGCGTTAACTGCTGAGCCAGCGAAGCGTGATCGCCGTCGTCGCGCACTGACATCACAGTGGCCAGCAGGGCCGTATCCGCCACCGTCCGTCCCAGCGGGCCGTCGCCGCGGTAGTGAGTGGTCCGCCGAGAGCGGCGCCAGACCGGGAATTCTGCCGTACGGGGCTTTGAAACCGACGATTCCCGTGAAGGACGCCGGCAGCCGCGTGGAGCCAGCGATGTCGGAGGCAGTGGCCAGCGTGCTGAAGCCGGCGGCCACCGCGGCGGCGGATCCACCGGAGGACCCGCCCGGCGAATAGCGGGTGTTCCACGGGTTGCGGGTCACGCCCCACAGCGGGCTGTGCGTGACCGTGGCGCAGCTGTACTCGGGGGTCGTGGTTCGGGCGTGGATAATGCCTCCGGCCTGCTGGATCCGTTCGATCACGGGGTGGCTGGCGTTGGTGATCGCGTCCTGATGGGCCACGAGACCCTGGGACAGCGTCCGGCCACGGATGCCGTGCTTTTCCTTTGCCGCCACGGGTACCCCCAGCAGCACTGGAACGTCACCGCCTTGCCGGTACATGGCCTCCGCGGACCGGGCCGCCGTCAGCGCCTCCGCAAAGAGGGTCTCGGTGAATGCGTTGATGAAAGGGTTCAGCGCCTCGGTCCGGGAGATGACCGCCTGCATCAGTTCCACCGGTGAAAGCGTCCGGCTGCGGAAGTGCGCGAGGGCGGTGCTGGCATCCACATAGTGAAGGTCCGTCACGACGGCCTCAGGCCCGTGCCGCTGCGGAGCCCGGAGCCGTGCGGGTGGCTTGGCACTTAGGGTCGTTCGTAAGCATGGCTTTCGGCCTCTATCCGCGGTGGTGCAAGGGTGTCCGACAGTGACCGTGGAGACCGGAAGCTCCGGCGCACTGGAATACCAGCTCCTCAAGCATGAGTGAGCCGCATCACCTTTGTCCAATTGATTCCTTACGAATGCTCCATTGATTTCGTCAATGGGAAAGCCGGGTTTTTCACCTGGCACGGGACGTGCCGGGTGCGTGGAAGCCTATGCCGAGACTGTGGGGCAGCCTCGACTGGGCGTCAGAGCCCGCGGAGCTGGTGCAGCATTACGGCAACGTGCAGGGATGTCCGGGATTCCGGATCATCCAGGTCCAGTGCCAGCAATTCCTCGAGCCTGGCCAGCCGCGCGTAGAGGGTCGGCCGGCTAAGGAAGCCGTCGCGTGCCATGGCCGCCTTGTTACCTCCGTGCTCAAGGTAAGCCTGCAGCAGGGCAAGGTGACCGTCGTCGTCGTGCGCTGCCAGCCGCAGTACACCTGCCAATTCGGACTCCACAAAGGCCTGTACGCGGGAATCGTTGCGCAACAGGGCCAGCAGACCGCGCAGTCGGACGTCATGGGAGCGGAAAAACGGTTTGCTGCGCTCCTTCAGCGTGCTCGCAGTCTGTGCAACATGACTGGCCTCATCAAGCCCGGCTGCCGCGTCCAGCAATTCCGATCGGGCATGGCCAACACCCATTGTCCAGCCGGCAGGGCCTGATGGAGCCGGCAGATGCTTCCGGGCTGCAGGGATCCGGGCGTGGGCCATCAATCCATGGCAGATTCGTTCCAACAATTGCTGCTCCAAGGCCCGCGCGGGGAGGGAGAGGATCACGGCGATGTAGCCTGCCTGCATGCTGGCCGTGAGTGCACTGCTGCCGGTGGATTTGAGCACCTGCACTACGTCCTCCAGCAGCGAGCGTTCATCCCGCTGCCCGGCCAGCGGGTCGGTCCTCGTTTCCTCGCCGGCACCGCCCACCCGGACCACGACCGGCAGATAGAGCGGGGAAGGCCGTAGGCCCAGTGCTGCCGCGCGGGCCACCGCCTCCGGTTCGGTCAGCGCGCGCGGCTGACGCAACTCGTTGAGCAGCCCGGACTGTGCTTGTTGACTGAGCTGACGCTGGTCCCGCTCCGCCAGTCGGTTGATCGACAACGCCTGACCCGCACGCTCCAGCACCATGGCGGCAACACTGTCATCGGCGCTGCCGCTGGCGGGATCGCTTTCGTTGCCGGGAGCGTTGGCGTTGGCGTTGCCGTTGACGTTGCCGGGAGCGTTGACGTTGCCCGGAGCGCGGTCCCTGTCCCCGTCCGCTTCGGGCTGACCATTGAGCGGAACCGGCACAATGAGCCGTCCCCACAGCTGGCGGCGCAGACCAACGGGGGTCTGCAGCCACCCTTCGGGCCCCGCGCGGCCGGTCTGCCCGGTAGCAGGCGTGACGCGGGAGCGTCGCTCCCAGTCCGCCAGCAACTCCGTGGTGGAGAACCGGCCGGCAGCATGGGTCAGGACCAGATGAGACAGGTCCTCGAGCACCACCGGCGCCCGGATGAACAGGGAAGCGCGGGCCACGATCTCCTGCGCGCCCGCGCTCTCCAGGCTCAACTGTGTAAACGCCTCGTGGACGCTGCGGGACAGTTCCGCGAGTTCGAGCTGTTCGGCGACGATCTGCCGGTGCACCAGTTCGGTAATATCAACAAAGCGTACCCGCCGGGCCAGCGCGATTACGGGCATCGAGACGGCGACGGCGGCGGCACGGAGTGCGGCCAGCACACCGGGGCGCGGGTCGGCCAGCTCGACCATCACTCCTGCGGCGCCGGTGGCCTCGACCGCGTGCAGATAGTCCGCTGCGGCGGCTGGCGAGCGTTCCAGTTCCAGTCCGGTGGTCAGCACAAGCTCGCCGCCGGTGAGCATGCCTGCCGGATCCTTGATCTCGCTGACGTGGACCCAGCGCACCGGCCGGTGCAGTTCTGCTGTGCCGCCGAGAACCTCCGGCGCGGCGCGCTGCACAATGGCAAGTTCCAGGACCTGGCGAACGGTAGGCAACATTTACATAGTGTAAACGTCTGCGCCGAATCCCTTACACCTAGTCTGTTCCGCCGCCCGAATAATCGACCAGACTGGAGTCAGGCAGTTGTGCCGGACCAGTTGTGCCTGAAAAGTCCGCAGAGCTGCATTGCCTTTACGCCTACCCCGGGAGAAACACTTGAATTTGATTGAGCATTGGATCAACGGCAGCTACGTAGCAGCGCAGGGACGCACCGCCCCGGTGACTAATCCGGCAACCGGCAAAGAGACAGGACAGGTCGCTTTGGCCGGTGTCGAGGAGAGCAACGCCGCCGTGTCTGCCGCGGCGGCGGCCTTCCCGGGGTGGCGGGACACGTCCATCGCCAAGCGGACCCAGGTGCTTTTCGCGTTCCGTGAACTGCTCAATGCCCGTAAGGGTGAATTGGCGGCCATCATCACCTCCGAGCACGGCAAGGTCATTGACGATGCCCTGGGCGAGGTGTCGCGGGGCCAAGAGGTGGTGGAGTTCGCCTGCGGCATGCCCCACCTGCTCAAGGGCGGGTACACGGAAAATGCCTCCACCAAGGTCGATGTCCATTCCATCCGCCAGCCGGTCGGACCGGTGGCCGTGATCAGCCCGTTCAATTTCCCGGCCATGGTCCCGATGTGGTTCTTCCCGGTGGCCATTGCAGCCGGGAACACCGTCGTGGTCAAGCCCAGCGAGAAGGACCCCACGGCGCTGAACTGGATGGCGGAGCTGTGGCAGGAGGCCGGCCTGCCGGATGGGGTCTTCAACGTGCTCCATGGTGACAAGGTGGCGGTGGATGTTCTGCTCACGCATCCGGACATTAAGGCGGTGTCCTTTGTGGGCTCCACGCCGATTGCCAAGTATGTGTACGAGACGGCAACGGCGCATGGTAAGCGGGTGCAGGCCCTCGGTGGCGCCAAGAACCACATGATTGTGCTGCCGGACGCGGATCTGGATCTGGCGGCGGATGCCGCGATCAATGCCGGATTCGGTTCCGCAGGGGAACGCTGCATGGCCGTTTCCGCGCTGATCGCCGTCGGCGGCATTGCCGACGAGCTGGTGGCGAAGATCTCCGCCCGGGCGAGCGCACTGCGCACCGGTGACGGACTGCGCGGCTGCGATATGGGGCCTCTTGTCACCGCTGCGGCACGGGACAGGGTGACGGGATACGTTGATGCGGGCCAGGCGGAAGGTGCCACCTTGGTGGTGGACGGACGCACGATCGCCCCCGACGCGGAGGGTGACGGTTTCTTTGTCGGCCCCACACTGTTCGACAACGTCGGCACGGAAATGTCCATCTACACGGATGAGATCTTCGGCCCGGTGCTCTCCGTCCTCCGGGTGGACAGCTACGAGGAGGCGCTGGAACTGATCAACGCGAACCCGTACGGCAACGGCACGGCAATTTTCACTAACGACGGCGGTGCCGCGCGCCGTTTTGAGAACGAGGTCCAGGTGGGCATGGTGGGCATCAATGTCCCGGTGCCCGTGCCGATGGCTTATTACTCCTTCGGCGGTTGGAAGAATTCACTGTTCGGTGACACGCATGCGCACGGTACCGAGGGAGTGAACTTCTTTACCCGCGGCAAGGTGGTGACCTCGCGCTGGCTCGATCCCAGCCATGGCGGGATCAACCTTGGATTCCCGCAGAATGACTAGTCCGGCGACCGCCAGCACAAGAAAAGGGAACAGAGAATGACTTCCATCGTTGAACCGGACGCGGCCGCTTTGCCTGCCGGCGTATTGCCCATCGACACGGTGGCAGCCCAACGGGCGTACGAGCTGGACCGCAAGCACGTTTTCCACTCTTGGTCCGCTCAGGATCTAATCGACCCGATGGTGATCAGCGCCGCGCAGGGCTCCTATGTCTGGGACGGCCACGGCAACAAACTGCTGGACTTTTCCTCCCAGTTGGTCTACACAAACATCGGTCATCAGCATCCGCGCGTGACGGCGGCGATTGCGGCACAGGCGGCCAGGTTATGCACCATTGCACCGAGCTATGTGAACGATGCCCGTTCCGAGGCTGCCCGGCTGATTGCCGCGCGCACGCCCGGAAACCTTGACAAGATCTTCTTCACCAACGGGGGAGCGGATGCCAATGAACACGCCGTGCGGATGGCCAGGCTGCACACCGGTCGGCACAAGGTGCTCTCCGCCTACCGGTCCTATCACGGGGGCACGGAACTTGCGGTGAACATCACCGGGGATCCGCGCCGCTGGCCCAGTGACACCGGTACCGCGGGGACCGTCCATTTCTTCCCGCCCTACCTGTACCGGTCCGCGTTCCACTCAAGCACCGAGGAGGAGGAGAGCCTGCGGGCGCTGGAACACCTGGAGCAGGTAATCCGTCTTGAGGGCCCGGACACCATTGCGGCCATCATGGTCGAATCCATTCCGGGCACCGCAGGAATCTACCTTCCCACACCCGGCTATCTGCAGGGTGTGCGTGAGCTGGCTACGCGTTTTGGCATTGTCTTTATTGCAGACGAGGTGATGGCGGGGTTCGGCCGCAGCGGTAAGTGGTTCGCCGTCGGGCATTTCGACGTGGTGCCGGACCTGCTCACGTTCGCCAAGGGCGTGACGTCGGGCTACGTTCCATTGGGGGGCGTAGCCATCAGCGCGGAGATAGCGGCGACGTTCGGCAAGCGCGTCTACCCCGGCGGGCTGACCTACTCCGGCCACCCGCTGGCCTGCGCGGCAGCCGTCGCCACCATTGACGCGATGGAAGACGAGCAAATAGTGGAAAACGCCGCCAACATTGGCGCCACAGTGATCGGACCGGCGCTGCAGGGCTTCGCCAGCCGGCACCGTGCGGTAGGCGACGTCCGCGGCACGGGTGTCTTCTGGGCCATCGAGCTGGTCAAGGACCGCCGGACGCGGGAGCCGCTTGCCGCATACGGCGGGTCGAGTCCCGAGATGAACCAGTTGATATCTGAAGCGAAGTCCCGCGGTCTGCTGGTATTCGCCAACTTTAACCGGATCCACGTGGTCCCGCCCTGCAATATCAGTGCTGAAGACGCTCGACTGGGTCTGGCCATCCTTGACGGTGTGCTGGATATCGCCGACGGGTTTGCCGTCTGAGCGCGGATGCACTTGTCGGACCGGCAGGTGCGTCGTTGCCGGCCCGCTGCCCGGGTGCCCCCGCTGCCCGGGTGCCCCCGCTGCCCGGGTGCCTGCCCAGGTGGCGCTACAGTGGACCGTTCCTTGCGCTCTGGCTGAGCCGGCGCGGCAGGACCTGCAGCGCGCGCCGCAGGTTCTGCCGACGCCGTCTTACTCGCAGCCGACGCCGTCGCCGTCGCGATCCAAAGCAGACCGGTAACCGGGCTGGCCGATGCGTATCGGTGCCTTTCCGGCGGCCCGGACAGCCGTGCAGTTCGTATAGTAAGTACCCGCGGGTGCGGGCT
>JBBSSN010000058.1:0-9328 GCA_038242035.1 Actinomycetales bacterium | reverse complement strand
GCACGGTGTGCTTGGTTCTCTGCCGTCCTACGCCCAACCGGTGCAGTGGGAGGCCAGGGTGTGACTACCCAAGGGCTAGTCTGAGCCGCGGCCGGGATCATTCCATCCGCACGTCGTTCAGCGCCCGGGCAGTATCCGTGAGCCGGTTCAGCACGGCGCGCGCGGTCGCGGGCGTGTAGTTGGCCAATCCGCCGTCGGGCGTCAACCGCAGTGCGCCGAGCGCCCGCGACGGCAGGCCCACCGCACGCCACGGCCGCATGAGAGTCTCGACCAACCGTGATACCTGCGGGAGCTCTCCGCCGTGCTGTTCCTTACCCATAATGCCGGCCCAGACCTTTTTGCCGTCTTCCACGGCGGCAGCCAGTTGCTCCCAGTCCTGCATCTGTTGGTCCCGCAGCGCAACGGCGATGCCGTCCGCACCGGCAGCCAGCGCGAGCCGGACCGGTGCCTCAATCCCCGGCAGGCAAAGCACCACCTGGGCGGCACCGGCGGCCCTCGCAGCGGTCAGGACCAGTTCCCAGCCCCAGGAAACCTCCTGCTCCCCGATGGAGCGCAGCGTCCGGTAGCCGCTGGAGGTGGGGATGGTCCCGGCGAGGACCCTGGTAATTTCCGGTTCATCGAGCTGCAGCGTCAGCTGTGCCTCTGGCGCGGCCGCTCTGACGCGGGCCAGGTGCTCTGCGATTCCGGCCGCCAAAGATTCGGCGATGTCGCGCCGCGCTCCTGGATCCAGGAGCGCACGCTCCCCGTAATGCATGTACAAGGATGCCGCCATGGTCCAGGGCCCGCAGAGCTGGACCTTGAGTTCGGGTCCCGGCTCCTCCTGTGCGCCGATGACATCAGCCAAAACATTAATGTCCGTTGACAGCGCGGACACTGCCCTGCGCTGATCCGCACCGGCCCGGTCGACCAGGCGCCAGCCGAAGGGCTGCACATCAACGGGAAGCTCGACGAGTACGGCAGCGGTCCGGCCAACGGCGTCGGAGCCTATTCCACGGTCCGGGAGCTGGACCAGATATGGCAGCTGCGGATCGCCCAATTCGCCGTGCGTGATCCGGGCGGCCTCCACCGGGTCCGTGCCCGGCCAGCTGCCCAGCGCCGTGGCGGTAACCTCGGTGCGGATCAGGGTGCCTGTCACGGCCGTACCGAGCGGCCGCCGTCGCGCGCGGTATCGGCCAGGCGGGCACTCTTCACCACCGGTGTAGCGCCGGTACGCAGCGCCTCGGTATGGCTCTCGGAGATCGCCTGATGATGGCGGATCACCTCGCTGATAATGAAATTCAGGAACTTCTCCGCGAATGCCGGGTCCAGATGGGCCGACTCGGCCAGTGCCCGCAACCGGGCAATCTGCGCCGCTTCCCGGCCCGGATCACCCGGTGGGAGCTGATGCTGGGCCTTGAGGAATCCGACCCGCTGGGTGGCCTTGAATCGTTCCGCGAGCAGGTATACCAAGGTCGCATCGATATTGTCGATGCTGGAGCGCATCGCGAGCAATTCCGCCATCACGGCAGGATCGATGTGGCCGGCCAGTGAGCTGGCCGTGGGGTCGAAATCCGGAACGGCCTCGTGGCTGGTGGTCGGTTCAGTCATGCTTTTAGTCTAAGTGGTGCAGCCCAAACGCATCCCCAACCGGCCGGCATCTGTGGCGCGAATGAACGCCTACGGAGGCCACAGCTGCCGACCAGTTGAGCTAATGCGCCGGTCAGCTGTGCAGCAGCGCCCGGTGTGCCTGGCGCCGCTTGGCCTGCTCGGCAGGATCGGGGACCGGGAGCGAGGCAATGAGCCGCTTGGTGTAATCATCCTGCGGATCACCCATCACCTGGCTGCCGATTCCCTGCTCCACCATCTTGCCCTTGTAGAGCACCCCCACCCAATGCGAGAGGATGTCCACCACCGCAAGGTCATGGCTGATGAACAGAGCCGCGAAACCAAACTCTGCCTGGATTTCCTTGAACAACTCCAGCACCTTCGCCTGCACCGAAACGTCCAGGGCGGACGTGGGTTCATCGGCAATCAGCAGCTTCGGATTCAGCGCCAGTGCCCGCGCCAGGGATGCCCGCTGACGCTGGCCACCGGAGAGCTCATGCGGAAACCTGTTGGCGTAGATCCTGGGCAGCTGCACCGCTTCGAGTAATTCACCGACCCGCTTTTCCACCTCCTGCGGGGAACGCTTCTCATGGATCAGGATCGGCTCTGCAACGCATTCACCAATGCTCAATTGCGGATTGAAGGACGCTGCCGGGTCCTGGAAAACGAACCCGATGTCCTTGCGCAACGGCCGGAAGGTGCGCTCGCGGAAGGTGAGCATTTCATAGCCCAGGACCTTCAGCGAACCGCCCGTGGTTTTGTTCAGCCCCGCGATCGCCCGGCCAATGGTGGTCTTGCCGGAGCCGGACTCCCCCACCAGCCCGAAGACCTCTCCGGCGGAAATGCTGAAGTTCACCTCGTCCACGGCCCGGAAGGCCGGTGTGCCCAGGCGGCCCGGATATTCAATCACCAGGTTCTTCGCCTGGACCAGGACCTCGGATTCCTGGTGCGCCCGTTCCGTCAGGCCGGCGGAAGCGGAGTTACGTCCCAGGTGGGGCACCGCCGCCAGCAGCTTCTTGGTGTAATCCTGCTTCGGGGACGCGAAGAGTGTGGTTGCGTCCGCTTCCTCGACCACGTCGCCCTGGTACATCACCACCACACGGTCCGCCAGATCCGCCACCACACCCATATTGTGCGTGATCAGGACGATGGACGTGCCGTAGACGTCCCGGCAGTCGCGCAGCAGCTCAAGAATCTCCGCCTGGACCGTCACATCCAGGGCGGTGGTGGGCTCATCCGCGACGATCAGACCGGGATTCAGGGCCAGCGCGGCGGCAATCACCACGCGCTGCTTCTGCCCGCCGGAGAACTGGTGCGGATAGTAGTCCACGCGCTTTTCCGGCTCCGGAATCCCCACCTTGCCGAGGGCCTCGATGGCGCGGGCACGGGCTTCTTTTTTCCCTACCTTGCCGTGCGCCCGCAGGCCCTCGGCAATCTGCCAGCCGACGGTGAAAACCGGGTTCAGGGCGGTCGAAGGCTCCTGGAAGACCATTGCCACTTCCAGCCCGCGGATCTGGCGCAGATGCCGTGGTGTCACACTGATGACATTGTTTCCGCTGATCAGCACGGCTCCGGAGCTGATGGCAGTCTCCGGCAGTAGACCCAAAATAGTCTTTGCGGTGACGGTTTTACCGGATCCGGATTCACCGACGATGGCGACAATCTCCGCCGCAGCCACGGTGAGGGATACGTCGTCGACCGCTTTGACGTCACCGCTATCGGTGGCAAAGGTGACCTTTAGGTGCTCGATGTTCAGCACCGGGCCGTCCGTGGCCTGACGGATATTCTTCGGTTGTTCTGCTGCGTGGCTCATACCGTTACCCCATTTCCAGCTATCTTGGTTCCCGCTGTGTCAGGAGCGTTGACGCCCGGTGTTCCAGGCGCGGTCGGCATTTTCCTGCCGGCACGCCGCCGCCCGCGCAGCCGCGGATCGTTCAGATCGTTCATGCTCTCGCCGACCAGGGTCAGGCCCAGCACGGTGAGCACAATGGCCGCGCCGGGAAAGACACCCGTCCACCAGATACCGGCGGTGGTGTCGGAGAGCGCCTTATTCAAGTCGTAGCCCCATTCCGCCGCAGAGGAGGGCTCGATTCCGAACCCCAGGAAGCCAAGCCCCGCCAGGGTCAGAATGGCTTCTGAGGCATTGAGCGTGAAGATCAGCGGAAGGGTCCGGGTCGCATTCTTGTAGATGTGCCGGGCCATGATCCGCACCGACGAGGCACCGACCACCATGGCGGATTCCACAAAAGGTTCCGCCTTGAGCCGGATAGTCTCGGCGCGGATCACCCGGAAATACTGCGGGATAAACACCACCGTGATGGAAATGGCCGCGGCAAAAATTCCGCCGAACATGCTGGACCGGCCATGGCTGATGGCTATCGACATCACGATGGCCAGCAGCAGCGTGGGGAAGGCATAGATGGCATCGGCGATCACCACCAGGACGCGGTCCAGCCAGCCGCCGATGTAACCGGACACCAGGCCCAGGGCGACGCCGAGGAAGATGGAAAGTATTACGGCCACCACAATGACGATCACGGCGGTCTGCGTACCCCAGACAACACGGGAGAGCACGTCATAACCGCCCGACGTCGTCCCCCACAGGTGGGTGCCCGAGGGCGGGAGCTGCGAATCGAAGTGCTGGGCAAATCCATAGGGGGAGATCAGCGGCGCAAAGGCTGCCGTCAGCAGGAACAGTGCGGTGATCACCAGACCGGTGACCAGCATGCCGCGCTGCAGCCCTACGCTTTTACCCAGATGAGAGATCACCGGGAGGCGCTGGAACAAGGATCCTTCTTTTCTGCTCATGGTCAGTACCTCACTCGCGGGTCGATCAGCGCAGCGACAACGTCCACGATGAAGTTGGTGAGCGCAACAATCACGGCCAGCAGCACCACGATGCCCTGGACCGCCACGAAGTCGCGCGCGGTGAGGTACTGGGCCAACTGGAAGCCCAGACCCTTCCACTCAAATGTCGTCTCGGTCAGCACGGCACCGCCGAGCAGCAACGCGATCTGCAGACCCATCACAGTGATGATGGGAATCAGCGCGGGCTTGTAGGCGTGCTTGGTCACCAGCCGGAATTCGCGGATCCCGCGGGAGCGGCCCGCTTCCACATAGTCACGGCTCAGCGTGCCGATCACATTCGTCCGTACCAGCCGCAGGAACACGCCGCCGGTCAGTAGACCGAGCGCGATCGCGGGCAGCACGGCATGTGCCATGACGTCACCGAGGGCGCCCATATTGCCGCTGCGGATGGCGTCCAGCCAGTAAATTCCGGTGGGATGTGCCAGCGCTGTCAGCGCGATCTCGTCACCCGATTTCGCCCGCCCGGCCACCGGCAGCCAGCCAAGTCCGACGGCGAATACCAGCTTGAGCAGCAAGCCGGCGAAAAACACCGGGGTTGCGTAGGAGAGAATGGCGAAGATGCGCAGGACGGCGTCCGGCCATTTGTCCCGGTATTTTGCTGCCACCATTCCCAGCGGAATACCGATGATCAGCGCCACGACCAGCGAATTGATGGCCAGCTCCAGGGTCGCCGTACCGTAGGTGGCGAGCATGTCGGTGACCTTGAGGTTGTCCGAGATGGTCCGGCCGAAGTTCCCGGTGGCGATCTGCCCCAGATACTCGAAATACTGCACCCAAATGGGCCTATCGTATCCCGCTGCATGGATTCGGGCCTGCAGCGCATCCGGTGGCAGGCGTCCGCCCAAGGCGGCCGTGATCGGGTCTCCCGTGATCCGCATCAGGAAGAAGACCAGAGTGATCAGGATGAAGATCGTCGGAAAGATCAGGAAGAACCTGACGACCAAATACTTGCCAAGGCCGCCGCCGGATTTTGATTTTTTGGTTGGAAGAAGCCCGTCGGCTTCCTCAGGTGGTGCGTCGATCAACGTTGTCATTGCTACCTAAGTTCTCTTATACCCGCCGCTGCCCGCTGCCGGGCAGCGGCCGCGGCCCAACGCCGGTACTGCACGCGGGAGGCGGGGCGCCCGGTAGGCCGCCCCGCCTCCCCCCAACCGGCAGTCAGTGATTATTTCTGCGTGTTTCCTGCGCCTGCGGTTACTTGGAAAGAACTCCCAAGCGGAATTTGAAGGACGCGTCGAGAGTATCCTTCACTCCCTTGACGTCCTTGCCGGAGACCGCCACCTGGGCACCCTGCAGAAGTGGCAGCGTGGAGAGATCCTTGGCAACATCCGTCTGGATCTGCTCGATCATCTTCTGCCGTGCGGCCTTGTCCACGGTAGTGACCTGCTCGGAAATCAGCTTGGCGACCGTTGGATTCGAATAGTGGTTCTTCAGGAAGCTGGAGGCATCTCCGCCGAAGAACGGGGTCAGGTAGTTATCCGCATCAGAGTAGTCCGGGAACCAGCCCAGCTGGTAGAGCGGGTAGGCATCCTTGACCCGGTCCTTGCTGTAGGTGACCCACTCGGTGGACTGCAGGTTCACCTTGAAGAGACCGGTCTTTTCGAGCTGGTCCTTAACCGCAGCGTACTCGTCTCCGGAGGACGTTCCGTAGTGATCCGGGTTGTACTGCAGATTCAGCGTTACGGGCGTGCTCACACCGGCATCGGCGAGGGCCTTCTTGGCCTTATCCGCGCTGGGCTTGCCGGTTCCGTCCCCGTACATTTCCTTCAGCGGCTCAATGGCGCCGGCAAAGCCCTGCGGGACGTAGGAGTAGACCGGCAGATACGTGCCCTTGTAGACCTGTTCCGCAATGGCCGGACGATCGACGGAATCCGCTACCGCCTGACGCACTGCCAGCGACTTGGCCGGGTCGGCCTCCGGCGTGGTGGCGCCGAACGGCATGGTGTTGAAGTTGAAGACTATATAGCGCAGCTCGCCGCCGGGGCCGACATCCACGTTGACCTTGTTGGAGCTTTTCAGATTCTCAATGTCCGTGGCCGTCAGGCTGCGGGAGGCAACATCGACGTTGCCCTGCTGAACGTCGAGCTTGAGGTTATTGGAGTCCGCGTAGTACTTGACGTTGACGCTGTCCGTCTTCGGTTTGCCCAGCAGGCCCTTGTAGTCCGGGTAGGCCTTAAAGCTGATCAGCTCGTTCTTCTTGTAGGACTCGATGGTGTACTGGCCGGCAAATGCCTTGGCCGCGATGATGTCCTCATCGTTCATGACCTTGTCCGCCGGGAAAACCTTATGGTCCACGATGGGGCCGGCAGGGCTGGTGAGGACCTGTGGGAAGGTCTGGTCATTGCCTTGCTTGAGATTGAAGACCACCGTAGTTGCGTCCGGTGCATCCACGGTGGCCAGATTGCCCAGCAGTGACGCGGGACCATTGGCGTCATTGATCTTCAGCTGGCGGTCAAAACTGAACTTCACGTCGGTGGAATCAAGGGTGTCGCCGTTGGCCCACTTGAGACCGGATTTCAGCTTCACGGTATAGGCGGTGGGCGTGGTGAACGACGCCGACTCGGCAAGGTCAGGCTGCGGGTCCGCACCTCCCGGTTTGGAATTGAGGACGAACGGATAGATCTGGTTCATCACCATAAAAGAGCCATTGTCGTAGGATCCTGCGGGATCCAGGAACGTCACCTTATCGGTGGTGCCAAAGGTGATAGGGGCTCCGGAAGAACCGGCGGTGTTGCTGTCGGACGTACCGGCGGTGGGCCCGGTGCACGCTGTCAGTGCCAATGCCGAGACACCGGCGAAGGCCACGAGGTAGCGCAGGCCTGTCTTTTTCTTAGCCATCTGGGAACTTTCTTGTCGGAAGTGCGATCGTACCCGCGGACACATCAGTGTGAGCGAAGGCACATTCGTTATCCCTTGTTTCTACCAGATCCGGAGAAAGTTTTTCGCACAACAACAAAAGTTGCAACCAGATGGTTACCGCAAGCGGCCCGTCCTGGCGTTGGGAGCACAGGCGATAGGATCGCAGAACACCCCGAGGGCTGGAGGAACCGATCAAAGAAATGCAGATCTTTACCGTTGGCCATTCGACACATCCGCTGGAGGAATTTGTCTCCTTGCTCAAGGCCCACCAGGTTTTAGCCGTTGTCGATGTCCGTACCGTTCCAAAATCCAGGCACAATCCGCAGTTCATGACCGACGCCATGGCCAAATCCCTGCCCGGGCATGGGATCGCTTACCGGAGGCTGGAGGCCCTTGGCGGGCTGCGGCACGCGAAGAAAGACAGCGCCACCGGGATTAACGGTGCCTGGCGTAACGCCTCGTTCCGCGGATATGCGGATTACATGCAAACGCCGGAATTCGCCGCCGGCATTAACGAACTGATAAAGATCGCGGACACGACGCCGACGGCGATCATGTGTGCCGAAGCGGTGCCGTGGCGCTGCCACCGGTCCCTGATTTCAGACGCACTGCTGGTCCGGGGCGTCGAGGTGCTGGACATCATGACCGAAAAGTCCGCCAAGCCCCATACGCTCACGTCCTTCGCCAAGACCTCGGGGACCACCGTCACTTACCCGCCCGAAGAGGCTCAGGCCCAGTAGCGCGCCGGAGATCCGGGGCGTGCCGTGGAAATGGACGGGTGCCGTGGAAATTTCCACGGCACCCGTCCATCCGGGCGGCAATAAGGCTTCGTGCGCGTCAGAGGGCCGGGCGGGCCAGCGAACGGGCGGTATCAATCGTTGCCTGTCCGAGCACGCGAGTACCTTGGTAGAGCACCACCGTCTGTCCCGGCGACACCCCACGGAGCGGCTCGATCAGCGTTACCAGCAGCTCCGCGCGAAGGCTGCCGCCGCCGTCGTCCGTCATTTCGACCCGTGCCCGCGCCGGAACGGGATCCCCGTGGGCGCGGACCTGCGCGTAGCAGTCGAAGGTCTCCGACACCGCAGCTTCCGCCTGACCCTCCGCGGGAACGCCCGCAAGAGCCTGTGGGATCGGCTCGCCTGCCCAGGACAGCTTGATGCCGCGGATCTCATCGATCGCCAACAGCGCCTGCGGCCCCACCACCACCTTGTTTTCCTTGGGCCGGATCTCCAGCACGAAGCGCGGCTTTCCGTCCGCTGCCGGGGTACCCAGTTTGAGCCCGCGGCGCTGCCCGACGGTGAAGGCATTGGCGCCCGGATGCTCCCCGACCTTGGCGCCTGACTCGTCGACGATGTCCCCGGTGCTCATCTGGATCTTTTCCGCCAGCCAACCGGCCGTGTCGCCGTCGGGAATGAAGCAGATGTCATGGCTGTCCGGCTTTTTGGCCACGGACAGGCCGCGGCGCTCGGCCTCGGCGCGGACCTCTGCCTTGGACGGGGTGTCCGCCAGCGGGAACATCGAATGCCTGAGCTGCTCGTGGGTCAGCACACCCAGGACATAGCTCTGATCCTTGGCCCAGTCGGCCGCGCGGTGCAGTTCCTTGTTGCCGTTGCCGTCGTCGACCACCTTGGCGTAGTGCCCGGTGCAGACGGCGTCGAAGCCGAGCGCAATGGCCTTTTCCAGCAGCGCCGCGAACTTGATCCGCTCATTACAGCGCATGCACGGGTTGGGCGTGCGGCCGGCAGCGTATTCGTCAATGAAATCCTGCACGACGTCTTCTTTGAAGCGCTCGGAGAAGTCCCAGACATAGTATGGAATACCAAGTTTGTCGCAGGCCCGCCAGGCGTCATTGGAATCCTCGACGGTGCAGCAGCCTCGGCTGCCGGTCCGCAGTGTTCCGGGCATACGCGAAAGCGCGAGGTGAACGCCGACGACGTCATGCCCGGCGTCCACGGCGCGCGCTGCGGCTACGGCCGAGTCCACTCCCCCGCTCATGGCGGCTAAAACTCGCATTACT
>JBBSSN010000057.1:0-9403 GCA_038242035.1 Actinomycetales bacterium | reverse complement strand
GCACTGCCGGCGTAGGCTGGAGGCGGAGGGTTCGGGGCCATCATGAAACGACGCTACAGCGACCGGGCTGAGGCCGGGCAGTGTATTGCGGCAGCTCTGCCGCAATTACGCAATAGCACAGAGGCTATCGCCCTTGGGCTGGCGCGTGGGGGCGTTCCCGTCGCGGCGGCGGCAGGCACCGGACTCAATATTGCCTTCGGGGCTCTGATCGTCCGGAAGCTGGGGGTCCCGGGACAGCCGGAGACGGCCTTCGGGGCCCTTGCCGTCCACCAGGGGAACGTTGTCCGCGTGACTAATCCGTCGTTTGTCGACCGGCTGCTGCGACATGGGATCCGCCCACAGGATTTGGAAGCGGTGGAGGAACGCGAGCGCGCCGAGCTGATGCGCCGGGTAGCAGAGTATCAACTTTGTGAAGCTGATCTCACGGGCAGGACCGTTATCCTGGTGGATGACGGCCTTGCCACCGGATACACCATGCTCGCCGCTGTTCAGGCCGTGCGACGGCGGCAGCCGGCCGCCGTCGTCGTCGCCGTTCCCGTTGGATCGATCGAGGCGTATAAGGCAGTGAAAGCCGCCGCCGATTCCGTTCTCTGCCTGCAGATCCCCGGCGATTTCCGCGCGGTCGGCAACGCCTTCCTGGATTTCGGGCAGGTCAGCGACGAAGAGGTAATCGGGATGCTTAGGCCCTGATCAGCAATGGCTGCGCGTTAGTGCATCTTGCCGCCGGCCACGCCGAGCGGAACTCCCTTGGTCTCTTTGACCATGGACGCTCCGATGAATGAAATCACGCACAGGGCCATGATGTAGATCCCCACCGCGGGCGACCATTTGAAGCCCGTCATCAGGGCATCTGCGATCAGCGGTGCAAAAGCACCCCCTAGGATGGCGCCGAGGGCGTACCCGATGGAAACGCCGGAGTAGCGGACGTTGGCGGGGAACATTTCGGCGTACATCGCGGACATCGGACCGTAGGACAGTCCGAGTCCGATCGTCAGGACAAAGATTGCCAGACCGAAGATCCAGATGTTCCTGGTGTCGATCAGCAGGAACATCGGAATCATCCAGACGAAGATCCAGGCATAACCGATTTGGAAAGTCCGTACCCGCCCGATCCGGTCTGACAATGCACCGCCGTACAGGGTGAAGATCAACCAGCCTACGGAGGCCAACAGAATTGCCAGCAGCACCTGCGCGGTATCCATCTTCAGCGTTTTGGTCGCGTAGGAGGAGAAGAAGGCGATCACCATGTACCCGGCGGCATTGTTGCCGATGAAAATCACCGCGGTGAGAATGACGCTGCGCTTGTGACTGCGCAACAGGACGCCCAACGGTGCCGAGGACTCTTTCTTCCGCTGCGCCATTTCCACAAAGACCGGACTTTCCGCCACGGCGCGGCGGATGACATAACCGACGACGATCAGTACCACGGACAGCAGGAACGGCACGCGCCAGCCCCAGGCCAGGAACGCCTCGGTTCCCAGCGACGCCCGGAGAATGAAGATCACCAGGGAGGCCAGGATCAG
Source organism: Actinomycetales bacterium (assembly GCA_038242035.1). Lineage (GTDB taxonomy): Bacteria > Actinomycetota > Actinomycetes > Actinomycetales > Micrococcaceae > Arthrobacter_M. The sequence continues at coordinate 7,880 of JBBSSN010000057.1, read as the reverse complement.
CCCCACCGGAACTCCGATTTGCGGGTAGGCCCCGAACAGGCCGCGGCGTCCCAGCGGCGCGTGCTCTACGGACATGAGTGCAGCTCCGCCCCACTCGCCGCCGGCGGAAAAACCCTGCAGAATCCGCAGCAGAACCAGCAGGATCGGCGCCCAGATGCCGATCGCAGCATAGGTCGGGAGCACACCGATCAGGGCTGTCGCCCCACCCATCATCAGCAAAGTCAGCACCAGCATTGCCTTGCGGCCCACCCGGTCCCCCAGATGACCGGCGACCACAGCCCCCAACGGCCGGAAAAGGAAGCTGATGCCCAAGGATGCCCACGAGGCCAGCTGTGCCCCGGTGGAGCCCAACGGGCTGAAGTACAGTTGCGCGAAAATCAGTCCCGCGGCCTGCGCATAGATGAAAAAGTCGTACCACTCGATGGTGGTGCCCACCATCGTCGCGGCCACCACCTTGCGGTCGCCGCCGGACATCTTGACCCGCGGAGTCCGCCGGATGCCCTCAGTAGCCGTACCGGCCATTTTTCCTCCGAAGTCCATAACGCGATTGCAATTATTGACAGATCGTTCAGTCGGTATGAAATCTATCACGCGCTTGTGATCTGTTCCACAAACTATTCCCGCGGCCCGGATACGGTTCTCCCCCGGGTCCTGGGGTCCCGGGTCCCGGCCCCGCGGAGGAGCCGCTAATCTTCGCGCTGCAGGAACTCTCGAATACGCGCGCGGACCGGTTCGCGATCGTAGCTGTTGACGAGTGCGCCAGCCATCCGCACCGGGTCTCCGAAGAAGAAGTACTCGTAGAGTGCCTGGCGTCCGGAGAAGGAGGAGATACTCGCATCGTAGGCCAGCTTGAATAACCGCACGCGTTCGGGTCCGGTCAGTGTCTTGGCCTGGAGGTACAGTTCAATGTCCGGCAATGCGGAACTGTTCACATCCGCTTCTCCGGGCAGGGCCATCAACCCGCTGGCGGAGAATTTGCGGATGATCGCCGGGAAGCGCTGCGCGACCTTCGGGTACCAGTTGCGCGCCGCGTTGAGCGTCGTCCACTTAGGCAACAGGACGCCGTCGTCCGTCATTTCCGGCTCGGCCTCCGACGCCGTCATCAGCGCCTTGCCGATTTCCACCGTCTGGATCAGCTCGGCCAGGTCTTCCTGAATGTGCTGGAAGCCGTCAATGCCGATGGAGGCGGCCAGCTCGCTCGCCAGCCCCAGGAAGAACTCACTCTTGGCGATGGTCCTGGTCACGACCTGATGAGTCATCAGCGCGGCGGCCCCGGTTTCGGAGTAGAAGCCGTTGCACAATTCGGGGTGGCCGAGCATAAAGATGCGCTCGTTGGGCACGAACACGTCCTCAAAGACGACGACGGCGTCCATCTCCTCGAAGCGGCTGGCGAGCGGTTCGTCAAAGGTACTGCCGCCATTGTAGAGCGATCCGCGGCACAGGTACCGTATCCCGGGAGTGTCGTTGGGGAGCGCGAATGCATAGGAGTACGGAGCATCCTCGGGGGTATTGCGCAGCAGTGTGGAGGGGAAGACGAGCAGTTCGTCCGCAATCGGGGCAAGGGTGGCGAGCATGCGCGCGCCATTGATGATGATGCCATCCTCGCGCTCCTGCGTGATGCGGGCCGAGAGCTGACCACCCAGCTGTTCGCTGCCGGAAACGGAGCGGTTTACTTGCGGGGGAATCAGGGTGTGGGTCGCCAGCAGGTCGTTTTCCCGGCAGTGCTCGTAATATTTGCGGATGTTCTCCCCGTACATCGGATCCGCCTGGGAGAACCACTTCTCCGCGGCGCTCAGCGCGGTCAGCGAACCGTTCATATAGTCACCGGTCCGGCCCAGGAATCCATTGGAGTACTCCGCCCACGTCCTGATCGCGGCACGCCGGTGCTGCAGGTCTGCCGGAGTCCGCGGGACCAAGAAGGAGGCACCGACCCTGTCCCCGGTAGTGGGCGAGGTGTACGTCAGCGCGTCCTGATGGGCCAGATCGTGCTGCATATCAAAGAGCCTGGCGTAGGTCCGCGCCACATGGCGGAACGCCGGGTGCTCGGCAATGTTCTCCGAGACCACCTCGCCGTCGATCACTACGTGGGGGTGCATCGCGTTTAGTTTCGCCAGGTACTGTGCTCCGGTGCGGATGCCCATGGAATGTCTCCAGTCGTCATTGATCGGGTGGTATGGAATCCGGGGCACCTATAATGCGTCCATAAGGCCCCCGACGCCCCATCGCGCGCATCTCAGCCGGGAGAGCGCGGTTTGCTGAGGAGTCAGAGGAGGTCCTCCATGCCCAGCTGGCTCTCCGAAATCGTAGTGAACCTGCTGTTGGCAAAGGCCAAGGCGTCCCCGCTGCGGTAGTTAAAATGCTCCACTTCCCCCAGATACAACGTGTGGTCCCCGCCGGGGTAGGCCGCCCAAGGCCGGCATTCGAAATATGCCAGCACGTTGGAGAGCCGGGGCGCCACCTCGCCCTCGACCCAGAGCGGATCCGGGCCGGGCCGGCCGGCAAAATGCATGGCCAGTATCCGTTGTTCGGCGCCGAGGATGTTCACGGCGAAGGGCCTGCCCGCTAGTTCATCGTGGGCCTTAGTACTGCGCGCAATGCTGACCAGCACCAGTGGCGGGTCCATCGATACCGAGGTGAAGGAATTGACCGTAATCCCATGCCGCTTGGTCACGCCGTCAAAGGTCACGATCGCGACCCCGGTGGCAAAGCGGCCCAGGCTGCCGCGGAAGTGATGTGCACGGGGCGCCAACGCGCTGCGTGGTCGTACCGCCGGCCCCGGAGCCCTGGCCGTGGCCTGATCAGTGGAACCTGGAGCCGGGGCGGCGGCGCGCTCATTCGGTTTGGAGATCATGGTCGAATCCTCCCACTGATCCTCTGCCGGACTTCGAACCACGGCGTTATATGTCCGGTTCGAAACGCGCATTTGACAGTCGGACAAGTATTTTTGTGACTTATTCTATATCTGAACGTATTGCTCTACTATTGAACTCTATACCGACGTAAACGGCGGCACAAGGTCCTGTCCTGTCCGAAAAGAGGATTTCGCGTGCCAGATTCTCCCAGTCCGTCCCAGACGCTTTCCCGCGGTCTGCGCGCGTTGGAAATTCTCACCGACGCTCCCGCTCCGCTGTCCATCGCCGAGCTCGCGGCGGGGCTGGGCGTACACCGCTCCATTGCCTACCGCATCCTGCGCACCCTCGAGGACCATGCCTTGGTGGTGCGGGATGACGCTGGCCGGTTGCTTCCGGGAGCGGGACTGGCCGTACTGGCCCGCGGCGTCGCCCGGGATCTGCAAAGCGCCGCCCTGCCCGAGCTAACGGCCATCGCCGAGGAGCTGAATATGACGGCGTTCGTCGGCGTGTGGAACGGCGAAGACTGCGTCACGCTGGTCACGGTTGAACCGCGGCATTCCGGGGCCGCTCTGGCACAGCGCCCGGGAACGCGCCATTCTTTGGCGTTGGGGGCGCCGGGGCTGGCGATAGCCTCAACGCTGACTCCTGAGCGTTGGCGCGAGCTGGTGCCGGGCCAGCCATACCGTCCTGCCGCCGCCGTGGCCCGTGAGCTCGGTTTTGCCGTCAGCCACGATGAGGTCATCAACGGAGTGTCGTCGGTGGCATGCCCCATTCTGGTTCCTGGCCACCGGCCGGCAGCACTCGCCGTCGTCTATGTCCGGGCCGACCAGCAGCCGGAAAACATCGGCGGCCGACTTGCCGCCGGCGCGCTGCGTATCCAGGCGGCGCTGGGCTGACCTTCGAGCCACGCCGCATTCGGCGTCTCGTTTCGGATCTGCTGTCCCGCACAGGTGCCTTTCGAGCCTGAATCGAGCATCCGTTCCCCGCTCGATTCAGGCTTCGGCCGGAGCCCTGCGGATGACCTTCGTCGCGATGGCTCCCAGGATGAAGAGCCCGACGGCGGCACAAATGGAAACCAGAAAAGCGGCGCCAGAACCGGTGGCCTGCGCCAGCATCCCCGCGATCGAGGACCCGAGGGCCGTCCCGGCCACAATGCCACTGGCCAGCGCGGTCATGATGGTGCCCAGCCATCGCTTGGGTGCCAGCATCCCGCCGATGCTGAACATCGTGACCATGGCCGGTCCCACCGGAATACCCAGGACAAACAGCACCGCAATCATGACCGGCACGGAGGCCGGCAGCAGCAGGAGTGCCGCGAATGCCACCATCAGCGCGGCGACGAACAGCCAGCGGCGCGGATGGCTGAACCTCGCGGGCCAATAGGCCATGGAGAGCGCAGCGACGGCGGAGCTCAAACCCATCACGGCATACAAGAGACCGGCCAGATCGGAGGAGCCAAAGCTGCCGCTGAAGGCGATCAGCCCGGTCTGCGTGGCGCCAAAGAATGTGCCCATGCAGAGCATGCCCAGCACCGGAATGGCGATCCATGCCAGCTTGACCGGCTGTGCTGACTGAGCCGTTTCAGCATCCTCCCCGGGGACGGGCTTGCGGTGCCGGAGCACGGCGGACTCCGTCGGGTGGACGGCAAAGAGCGAAACGAGCGTCAACGTCATGGCTGCGGCCAGTACCAGCGGAAGCCAGGGTGCCACCAGCGAGGCCAGAATTCCGACCAACGCCGGCCCCATGACGAAGGTCAGCTCGTCCGCGGTGCTTTCGTAGGACAGCGCGGTTTCCACGGCGTCATCGCGTCGGCCGACCGGCAATCGAAGACTCAGCGACATCCAGCGGACCCGGGCCAGCGGGCCGACCTGGGGCGAGGTGGCTCCGCTGACGACAGCGGCCGCGAGTACCGATGTGACAGCCGGTGCGGCGAAATCACCGGCGCGATAGGTCAGGACGACGACGGCGGACAGGGCCAGCGCGTTGAGGACGGCCGCGGTGAGGAGCACATGCCGTTGGCCGAATTTGTCCGCGAGGAAACCCAGGACCGGAGCACCGACTGCGGAGCCTACGCCAACGGCACCGGCGGCGAAACCGCCGATGGCGTAGGAGCCGCTGACTCCGGTTACCAGTGTCAAGACCCCAACAGTGAGCATCGCCAGCGGCACTCGGGCAAACAGCCCCAGCGGGAGAAAACCCGCCCCGGCCAGCCGCGGCAGCGCAGCGTACCTCCCGAGCGGTCCGCGTGGCTCTCCGGCGGAAATGGCTTGGGCAGAAGTGGCCGGGGTCGATGCGGCGGTGAGGTCTTCATCGGCTTGCTGGTGGGAAGCGCCGGAAGGGGAAAGGTGTTGCGGGGGTAGAGGGGTAATCATTGCTTTTGCGGTCGCCTCAAACTAGGCGCATCGTCCCTCCTCCCGATGCGCGCAACCCGGATACGTCTCCCATTGTAGGCGCGTCACTCACCGGCGGTCTCGTTCACGGACAGCGTCGACCCTTCCCGCCCCTTGTGCACATGCAGTTGGCTGGGAATGCGCAGCTTCATTTCCGCCACATGGCTGACCAGCCCAACGACACGTCCACCGGAACGCAGCCCCTCGAGCGCATCCATGACCTGTTCCAGCGACTGCTCGTCCAGGGAACCGAACCCTTCATCAACGAACAGCGTTTCAATATCCACGCCACCGGCCTCCTGCTGCACCACATCCGCCAGCCCGAGGGCCAGGGCAAGCGATGCCATAAAAGACTCCCCACCGGAGAGCGTGGAAGTATCCCGGCGCTGACCGGTCCATTCGTCAACTGCCTGCAGACCGAGGCCGGATTTCTGGTTTCCCCCCGCCAGAGCATCACTGTAGCTGAGCGTGTACCGGCCATCGCTCATGGTCAGCAGACGTTCCGAAGCCGCGACTGCCACTTGTTCCAAGCGCGCCGCCAGGACGAAACTGTTAAGCGGCATCTTGTAGGCGTTGTCCCCCAAACCCCGGACAGCATCCGCGATTCCGGCTACCCGGCCGGCATGTTCACGCAAGGGCCGGACGGAGGCATCCAGTACCGCATATTTGAGCGCTGCGGCTCGAACAGCAGTCAGCGCCGTAGCTGCCAGCTCACGCCGAAGCGTCGTGGCGTGCACGGCATCGGTTGCCGCACGGGCATCGGCGCCCAGCTGTTCCAGTCGCTCATCGTCAGGAATGATCAATCCGCGTTCCGCTTCGGCTGCGGCCACCTCAATATCCGCTGCCGCAAAAGACGCCGCACACCGGACCAGGTCTTCGTCGTGTCCGCGGATCCGTTCCCGGAGCGCCGCAGCGTCCACGGGCGTCAGCAACGCGGAGCGGGCGGAGGCCACATCCTCGAAACGGGTTGTCGGCAGGGCAAGTTCCAGCGCCTCCCGTGCATCCGCTGCGGCGGCAGCTGCCGTGTTTCGCACCTGAACCGCGGTGGCTGCCCGGCCCAGCAGCACCGCCGCACGTCTAAGCTCGGTCAGCCTGGCCGCCAGAGAGGCAAACCCTCCGCGGGAGGCAGCCAATCTGGAGTCCAGCCGTTGCACATTTTCCTCGGCGGCGGACTTCGACGCGGCCAATCCCGCGGCCTTCGCCCGCTCCGAGGCGGCGAGCAAGTCCTCCTCCTTGATCCGGACGCCCAGCAACTCCAGCTCGCGTTCCTGCCGCTGCAAAACGGCGGCCGCAGCCGCTGCCTCGGCCAGGGCTCCGCGGGCAGCCGCAACCTTCTCTTCGGTTTCTGCGACATCGGCTGTTCCGCCCCGGGCGGTCAGGACGGCTACTTCCTGCCGGGCTTGAGCAAGTTTCCGGGCTACAGCAGCGGCGGCTGTCTCAGCTCGATCAGTGTCTGACTTGGCCAGCTTTTCCTCTTCCACGGTCTGTTGACCTGTCGCGGAAAGTTCCGAGGGGTGTGGATGCTCTTCACTACCGCACACCAGACACGGCTGCCCGGCTTCGAGCTTGGCCGCAAGTTCCCCGGCCGCCAGATCGAGCCGGCGGTCGCGCTGCTCCAACCAGTGTTCCTTGGCCTGCAGAAAAGCCAGCTGCGCGTCCTGATACTCCTGCCCGCAGGCGGTCACCAGTTCTGCCGCGCTCTGGTGCGCACGAATAGTGCCCAATACCTCCGTTGCGCTGTCAACGGCGCGTTGGTGCTCAGCTGCGGCACCCGCAGATTCGCGCAGCCCCTCCAAACCCTCGCGCAGCTGACCGTACTGCACCGAGGCCGCGGCGGAAATCCCGGAGTGCTCCGCGGCGGCGGCGGTAGCCTCGTGAAGCCCGGCTTCCGCGGTCGACAGCCCGGCTTGCTGCGCCACCAGCCTCTTCTCGTCCGGGAGCGATTCTTCGACGACGGTGATTTGCCGTTCCAACCGCTTTTGCGCCGCCGTCAACGCCGCCCCGTCCGTGCCGGATCCCGCCGCGTCAGCTGCGCCCGTACCGGAGCCACCCGCGTCCGCGCCGGATCCGTTCAAGCCGGCCGGAAGCGCCGCTCCGTCCACCCCCGCCAGTGCGCACGCAGATGCATCCGCCTCGAGCTGTGCCAGTTCCCGCCCGGCGAATCCGTCCGCTTCCGCCAACGTTGACTCCGCCCGATCCATCACGCCCAGCTGGCCACCCAGGACCTCCGCCTCGCGATGCGCCAACACCTCACCCTGCCACCGCGCGTAGTCCGGCGCTGCCTCCGCCAGCCGGGTGCGTTCCGTTCCTGCCTGCCGGAGTTTGCAGTGCCTGTCCCGCCGCCGGCCCGCCTCCACAAGCGCGTCCGCGGCAGCCCGCTCTTCGCTGCGGCTCGTTAGCGCCGCAGATTCTGCCGCGGCGTGTGCTGTGCCGATCAATTCCACCAGCCACGCAAAAAGGGACTCCCCCGCAGCGTCGCCCACTACCGCCCGTTCGCCGGCGCCACTGGCGCCGCTGCCGGCGCCACTGGCGCCGCTGCCGGGGAGTTCCCTGCCGTCACCGCAGCCCTCTGTCAGGTCAATTATTCCCGCGGCTTGACTTCGCGCCAGCGCCTCCAGCCGCAGTAGCTCCTGCTCCT
>JBBSSN010000056.1:0-9466 GCA_038242035.1 Actinomycetales bacterium | reverse complement strand
GACGAAGGCGGCGGCCGCGGCGGCGGCGGCAGACGCGGAGCACTGACGCTAACAGCGCACTGAAACTGACGGCCGCCCGGACGACGGGGCGGCCGTCAGCTGTCGTTTCCGGCAAGCTCGGCGATCGCGGCTAATGTTTACAGGTGATTGAATCGCGCCAACTTTAGTGAAGGCGTCAGCATGGTTGTTCCGCGCCAAAGCCATGCGACGGCGCTTGTCGAGGCCTAGGGAGACCTTCGCGGAAGGCCCGTTCGCCGGGCTATCATCGATGCTGTGCTGCTCGACGACAAATTTTCGACGATATTGATCCCCGTTTCGGACGCGGCCCTGGAACAGCTTGTTGTTGCGGCTACGACTGACGCCACCGCTGACGAGGTGACGCCGCCGCTTACGTCCAGCTGTCAGTGGACTTTGGACAGAATCGAGTGGCTCCGCGACTACCACCGCTCTAACCGGGAGGGGCTGGACGGGGCCACCGGCGAATCGACGTGGGCTGTTGTTGCATCAGGCGTCGTGTGTGGTTCCGCAAGATTGAAAGAAACCGATGAAAAAGGAGTTCTCGAGACCGGTATTTGGCTAACTCAAACTGCACGGGGACACGGCGTCGGGCGGACTGCAATGGCCGGCGTCATCGAGAAAGCGGCTGAACTGGGTGCCTGCGCAGTGATTGCTGATACGGCCGCTGGAAACCTCGGGGCGCTCCGGTTACTAGTCCATTTGGGATTCCAACTTGACTCAACCACCGAAGCCGGTCGCGTTGAAGCCAGGCTTGAGCTCACCCAGCCGACAATTACATGAGCCAGCGTTCGCTCAGGGTATTTCTGCCGGGCGCCCCATCGGGTTGAAAGATAGTCTCAAGTACGCTTTCACGGCGGCGTGAAATAGCGCCTGCGGATCGGCCCGCTACCGGAAGGTGGTGCTATGGCTGGTGCGCAGCGGTGGAGGCCGGGTACCCCGGACACCGCACGAATACAGACCACTCGAATAGCGGCCACTACCAGTATCAGAGCCCGATTTCACCTCGGCGGACGCGGGGCATGCAGCCGGGAGCAAACTGGTCCTGCACAGCCGCTTGCTGCCGGTGGCGGAGGCACAGATACCGCCAGGCCGTTCACGGGCTGCCGGGACGGGCCTAGCGTGGGAAATATGGTCAGGCAGGCGAGGCATTCGGGCGCGGCGGACGGCGGGCCCGGCCATCGGCTCAGCGGTCTTCTACTGCCGTTGCAGGAGGAGACCAATCCGGATGACCCGGCGGATCCTGAGATTCCCGCCGTAGAGCCTCCTGCGGGTGCGTCTTCGGCGGCCGGGAGGCTGCGGTGGAAGGTGGGATCAAATGCTGTACTCATTATTCTTGCCATGCTGGCCAGTGCGGTACTGATCGTGGTCATTCATGCCATGAGCCAGCAGCTGGCAAACGAGAATGTTGCCGCGGCGCCGTCCCAACAGGTGCGAGTTCCGATCAACGGCTCGACAGGGGTTTCTGGAGCGGCGGCAGGAGGATCGGCCGCAGAAACTCGGGATTCACCTCCGCCGGCCCGGTCACAGCCAGAGACCGCCGTCCCCAATCGGGGATCCCCGGGGCCATCGGACCTCACGAGGGGAAACAGCGGCAGCGCCGTCCTGGTGCATGTGGCGGGGGCTGTGGTTCATCCCGGAGTCGTTGAGCTGCCGTCGGGAAGCAGGGTCTATCAAGCCATTGCGGCTGCCGGCGGGGAGCTGCCGGAAGCGGCTGTGGACGCCGTCAATCTGGCGGCTGTCCTGCAGGACGGGGAACAACTCTTCATTCGCACGAAAGATCAGGCCGCAGCGGCGCCGGGGCCCGGAGCTCAGGGTGGGGCGGCGGGAGCCGCGGGTGCACCGCCCGGGGGAGCTGCTCTCGGATCGGCTGCCGGAACAATAGTGAACCTCAATACTGCCGGTCTCGAGGAACTGATGACGCTGCCTAAGGTGGGTCCGGTGCTGGCTCAACGGATCCTCGATTTCCGGCGGCAGCATGGCACGTTCGCTACCGCGCAGGAGCTGGACGCCGTCGACGGCATCGGCCCGAAGCTGTTGGCGTCCCTGCTACCGCTGCTGACGGTCTAGGGGCACCGTGGATGGAGGAAGCGGCCCCTGCGACGGCGGTGGGCCGCATGGGCAACGCTGGGAACGCTATCTTCGGGCCGCTGTACGCCAGGGGCACCGACCCGCCGTTTCTTCGGTTGGACGGGCGCGTTCCAGCCGCAGACAACGCCGTCGCATTCTCGCTGGTTTAGTCCGGCAGATTGCGGCTGCGACGCACACGCGGAAACGGAGGGAATTTTGCAGGGCATTTGACGACACCGCGGTCCCCGGGGACGAGGACGTCCGCCGACGGATCGACATGCGGTTGGTGCCGGCGGCCGTGCTGAGCTGGCTTGCGGCGTTGGTCGGCACGGCCCTGCCCGGCCGCGTCGCGATGTCAGCCGGTCTCCTCGGCGGGATCCTCGCGGTGCTTACCTGGGTCATTGTTTCCAGACGCCGTACTTCACCCTGCCGTCCCGCCACGGGCCGTGGACCTCATCCGCAGTCAATCAGGAATTCACTCCGCGCCAGCGTGCGACCCTTGGTTCCGGCTGCGGTGCTCGCAATCGTGTGCGGATCGGGCATCCTGCTGGCGGCCGGTGCCCAGGCAGGTCTAAAGACACAAGGCCCAATAGAGCAGGCGATCGCCGGGTCCGGAACCGTTACCGCCGTGCTCCTGATCCGAAGCGATCCCCGTCCTGTCGCCGGCGCCGGATCCGGAGCAGGCGGGCGGCTGATGATCACTGCACTGCTGACCGAGGCCACGGCGGACGGCAGGAGATTCCAGGCGGCAGCTCCCGTGCTGGTCGTGGCCGATTCCCAATGGGCCGGTGTGGGCGATGGTCAGTACATCGCCGCCGCGGGCACGCTGCGGGCCACCGTTCCGGGCGCGGACGCCGTCGCCTACTTTGCCGCCAAAACAGCTCCCCGGCTGCTTGCCGCGGAGTCGGTATGGTCCCGCTGGCCGAAGGATTTGCGCACCCGGTGGCGTGACGTTGTGCAGTCCCAGTGGGGTCGCATCTGGCCTGACGCCGCGGGGCTGCTGCCGGGGATGATTACCGGCGACCGGTCCGCTCAGCCCGCAGAAATGAACGCGGCCATGAAACGGGTCGGACTGACGCACTTGACGGCGGTCAGCGGGGCCAATTGCACGTTGATCCTCGGGGGCCTGATTTATCTGGCCCGATGTGCTCGATTTCCGCGCTGGATGGCGGCACTGCTGGCCGTCGGGGGTCTCGGTGCCTTTGTTACGGTCGTAGGCCCGGATCCGAGCGTTTTGCGGGCGGCGTTAATGGGGATGATTGGCATTCTTGCGATGCTCTCCGGGCGGCCGAAACGAAGCTCGGCCCTGCTGGCGGTATCCGTAGTGTGCCTGCTGACGGCCGACCCTTGGCTGGCGGGTGACTTTGCCTTCATCCTTTCAGTGCTCGCCACGTTGGGGTTGGTGCTCGTGGGGCAGGAGTGCAGCCGGTGGCTGCAGGCATGGCTTCCACTCTGGCTCGCCCAGGCCGTAGCGATCCCGCTGACCGCACAGCTTTTTTGCGCACCAGTGATTGTCCTGCTGCAACCACAGATGATGACCTATTCGCTGCCGGCAAATATGGCCGCCGCCCCCGTTATCGCGCTGGTGACGGCGGCCGGAACGCTGGGCCTGGCCATGGTGACACTCGCCCCGTGGGCAGCATCGGTCTTGGTGTTCCTCTCCGGTACAGGGGCAGCCTGGGTGGCCGTGGTGGCAAAATTCTTTTCCGGCCTGCCCGGGGCGGCGGTACCATGGCCGGAAGGGGCGGCAGGTGTGAGCTCTATGGGCGCTTTGTCCATTGCGACCGTTGCCGTTCTATGGATCGGGGTACACCACCGCAGATTCCGTGCTGGTGCAGCGCGCGTCCGGAAGCGATTGCCGCCCCGATGGCAGCCCCTTGCCGGACTGCCGGGGGCTGTCGCACTTGCCGCGGGCTCTGGAGCGGCTCTGGGGTGGATGCTGGCCTCGTCCGGGGCGGTGTGAAACCACAGCGTGAATCCACGGCGTGAATCCGCAGCGTGAATCAGCGGCGGGGAGGCTTCCCGACTATGGAATGTCCGGGTCGCATGGCAGGGTAGTTTCCATGACCTTTATCCAACCGTTGATCCTGCAATGACACCTGCAGCAGCAAATTCCCGTGGAACGGCGGGGACTTCCAAGGGTTCCCGCCTCGTGAGCTGGCGCGACGTTCCGCCGGCAAGCGTCGTATTGGTGCACGGGCCGGAAGAGTTCATCGCCGCGCGGGCAATGGAAAATCTGCGTCGGACGCTGCGCGGCCAAAGCCCCGAACTGGAGGTGACCGCCGTCGACGCCTCGGCCTATACCGCCGGGCAGTTGTCCATGCTGGCCAGCCCGTCGTTGTTCGGTGAGGCCAAACTGATCGAGGCTTCCGCACTGGCAAGTATGAACGATGATTTCCTGATCGACGCGCTGGCCTACCTGAAAGCGCCGGAGCCGGACGTCGTCGTGGTCCTCCACCACGGCGGGGGGAACCGCGGGAAGAAACTGCTGGACGCAGTCAAGGCCAGCGGTGCCCCCGTCGTCGAGTGCCTGCCACTGAAAAAGGACCAGGAAAAGGCGGACTTCGTCAGCACCGAGTTCCGGCAGGCCGGCCACCGGATCGAGCCGCAGGCCGTGCGGGCATTGGTGGCCGCTGTGGGCGCCAGCCTTGCGGAACTGGCGGCAGCGTGCAGTCAGTTGATAGCCGACGTCCCCGACGTGGAAGGGTCCGTCGCCGTCTCTGCCTCGATGGTGGACAAGTACTACGGCGGACGCGTAGAAGCCACGGCCTTTCGGGTCGCCGATGCCGCATTGGCCGGGAATGCCCCGGTGGCGCTCTCCTCGCTACGGCATGCACTGGCCACAGGGGTGGACCCGGTACCGCTGGTGGCAGCGTTGGCCATGAAGGTCCGGACGCTTGCCAAGGTATATTCGGCCCGGGGGAGTTCAGCGCAGATTGCCAAAGACCTCGGGATGCAGGCCTGGCAGGTTGACTCCGCCAAACGTGACATCGGTGCGTGGACCTCGGAGGCGCTGATCACCTGCATCCAGGTGCTGGCCGAGGCCGATGCCCAGGTCAAGGGAGCGGCCAAAGATCCTGTCTATGCAGTGGAAAGGGCCGTTACGGTAATCGCGACCTCCGCCCGGCGCCGCTAGCGCGGGGAAACTGCGGCACCAACGAACTGTGGCCGGCACCCGGAGGTGCCGGCCACAGCCGATGCGCGAAGCAATGGATTCCTAGAGAGCGCTGACCTTCTTGGAGATGGCCGACTTCCGGTTGGCGGCGTTGTTGGCATGGATAACACCCTTGCCAACGGCCTTGTCCAGCTTACGGCTTGCGCTTGCCAAGGCGAGCGTAGCGGCATCCTTATCGGTTGCCTCCACAGCCGTGTTAACTGCGCGGATAGCGGTCTTCAACTCGGACTTCACCGAATTGTTACGCTGGCGCGCCTTCTCATTGGTGAGAATGCGCTTCTTCTGGGACTTAATATTAGCCACGTGTGAACTCTCTTTTTAATGCGGACTTCGGTCGTAGAGGGCGTAGGTTGACCATTGACAGCGGCGTGGGGATGCTCGAATTACGGTGAACGTCCGGCCAACCTGTAGTGACCGCCGACCTGCACGGACACACAGCTATCAATGCTAACAGACCGCAGCAGGGACTTATGTCCGCGGTGTCTGCTATGTCCCGCGGTGTCGGCGTGCCGGCCCGTGCGCCGCGCTCAAATGCTGTTCTGCCGGGGGATGAGGACTTTCTGAACAATGATGATCCCGGATGCTGCCAGTGGTATCGCTACCAGGGCACCTTGGATTCCGCCCAGTGTTCCGCCGGCCACCGCGGAAATGACGACCAGCGAGCCGGGAACAGCCACTGCCTTGTTCAAAACGCGCGCGCACCAGGGAAAGGAAAATGGCGGAAAGCACCCCATTGAGGACCGCGAGACCGAGTTGCCCCATGACGTAACTGCTGACAGCCGTGGAAATGTCTTCGGTGGCTTCGGCAAATTTTGCGCCGGCTGGCTGGCACTAGCTGGTAAGTGGGGGCGCCGCAGAAAAGGAAAAAAATCGTATGCTAAGGCCGGCTACCCCGACGCAGTGGCCTGAATTTGTCCGTGCCGATCCTGGCGCTGTTGCGCCAGGTGTAGTCGCCGGTGAGGTTGATGTGTTCCCAGCCCAGTGGTGAGTGGTACCGCAGTAGAGCTTCACGGGCTTCGGGGTCGTGACTGCCAAGCGTATTTGCGGCTCTCTCCCAGGTCTCGGATTCGGGGTGCGAAGCGGAAGCCGAGTAAATGCATCAGGCCGAAGACATGGTCGGTGAACCCGTTTGTGTCTGTGTAGTGTTCCTCGATGCGCAAATCTGACTCGTGGTAGAGCAGTCCATCGAGGACATAAGTGGAGTCTCGGACGCCGACGTTTACGACTTTGGCACCGAATGGTGAGTACTGGTCCGATATGTGGGTGTAGAACCTCCGGCCAGGCTCTGTACCGTATTTTGGATTGACGTGGCCGGTGCTTTGGGCCCTCCCACCGGCTTTGAACCGTTGGCCGTCAGAGGACGAGGTGGTACCGTCGCCCCAGTTCCCGGCGAGGGGTTGACGGGACTGGGCATTGATCAGTTCAGCGAGGGCGGCCCCGTAGGTTTCGTCCCGGATGTGCCAGGCCTGCAGCCAAGATAGTTTGGCGTAGGTTGTGCCGGGGCAGGATTCGGCCATCTTGGTTAGCCCAAGGTTGATGCCGTCGGCCAGAATCGTTGTCAGCAGGAGCTTCTTATCCTTGGCCGTGTCTCCGTTCTTCAGGTGAGTGAAGTGGCGGGTGAAGCCGGTCCATTCGTCGACCTCCATGAGCATGTCGGTGATCTTGACGTGCGGCAGCTGTGCCGCTGTCTGGTCGATCAGTGCCTGTGCGGCATCCGGCACGGCCGCGTCGAGTGGGGTGATCTTCAACCCGGAGGCGGTGATGACGGCATCGGGCAGGCTGTCGTTCTCGGCAAGACGGTCGGCCAGCGCCAATTGCTGTTCCAGCAGTGCAAGCCGGTCGTGCAGGTACTGGTCGCAATCGCTGGATATTCCCAAGGGTAAGGTGCCAGCAACTTTGAGGTTGACGAATGTTTCCGCGGGGACGAGGTACTCGTCGAAATCCTTGAATTGGCGTGAGCCCTGTACCCAGATATCGCCTGAGCGCAGCGAGTTCTTCAGCTCCGACAGCGCACACAGCTCGTAATATCGTCGGTCGATCCCCTCGTTGGTGAAGACAAGTTTGGTCCATCGCGGCTTGACGAATCCGGTCGGCGCCTCTGCCGGCACCTTGCGCGCGGTATCGATGTTCATGGCCCGCAGCACCTCGATGGCCTCAAGTAGGTCCTTGGCGGCCGGTGCTGCCCGCAGTGTGAGCACGGCCAGGAATGCAGGTGCGTAGCGGCGCACCGTTGCATAGCTTTCACTGATGCGGTGTAGGAAGTCGAAATCTCCGGGTTGGGCGAGCTTTTACGCCTCGTCCACACTGGCTGTGAAGGCATCCCAAGGAATGACCGCCTCGATCGCGGTGTACGGGTCGGTACCGTTCTTCTGTGCTTCCAGCAGGGCGTTGCCGATGCGCCCGTAGAGGCGGACCTTGCCGTTGATCGCTTTTCCGGAGGCTTGGAATTGTTGCTGGTGTCGGTTCTTGGCTGTATTGAAGAGCTTGCCGATGATGCGGTCGTGCAGGTCGATGATTTCATCGGTGACGGTGGCTGTGCTCTCTGCCGCCGCCGCCACCAAAGTGGCGTAACGGCGTTGTGGTTCGAACTTGGCCAGATCGGCCGGCGTCATCTGCCCGCCCTCACGGGCGATCTTGAGAAGACGGTTCTGGTGGACCTGGCGTTCGATGCCGGCGGGCAGGTCCAGCGCTTGCCAGGCTTTCAAGCGCTCAATATGTTCGAGCATGTGCCGCGAGTTCGGCTTGACCGGCGATTGGCGTAACCAGGCAAGCCGGGTGGATTTTCCTTCTTCCCGACGTTTGAGTAGATCGTCCAAACGCCGCCGGTGGTCACCGGACAGGGAATCCGTCAATGCGGCGTAGATACGGCGGTTGGCCTGCGTGATGGCTTCGGCGCAAATGCGTTCGATGACGTCCAATGCCGGAATCACGACGTGCTGTCGGCGAAGGGCCTCGAGCACGCTGCCTGCCAGTACGATTCCCTTGTCGGACTGCAGGGCCAGTTCCGTGGCCGAATGCAGAGCATCGCGGTAGTCAGTAAGGCCAAAAGGCTTCATGCCGAGGTAGGTGCGCAGTTCGAGCAAATGCTCACGGCGGGTTTCTTCCCGTGCGGCATACGCCGGCCAACAGATCGGGTCGATGCCAAGTTGCGCACCAATCCAGTGCAACAGCGCTGTGGGAACATCTGCCTCGGCCGGTAGGCATTGCCCGGGGAAGCGCAGTAAACACAACTGCGCAGCAACGCCTAAACGGTTCGCTTCGCCGCGTCTCTGGCGGATCATTGCCAGGTCTGATTCGCTGAATGTGTATTGGCGTATCACCTCATCCTCAGCGTCGGGCAGCGCGAGCAGACTTTCGCGCTCAGCAGCAGACAGGATCGAACGACGGGGCATGGGTGTTCCTCTCGATAACGAAGGAAATGGAGAATCAGGGGTAGTAAGAACCTGATGTCATCGGTCGACGATGGACATGCGCAGGTCAGGGGCTATTGGTGCCGGATTTCTTACGCTGGCCGCGTTCAACCGCCCGGTAGATGGTGGATCGGCTGATGGAGAATAGTTCGGCCATTTCGGCCATGGTGTATTCCCCCGCATCGTGCAGTTCCAGGAGGTGGGCTTCTTGTTTCACGGTGAGTTTTGGCTGTTTTCCTCGGAGCCGTCCGTTGGCCTTGGCTACCTTCATTCCTTCGCGGGTGCGCATGCTGATGAGGTCGGCTTCGAACTCGGCGATCATCGCCAGGACGTTGAACAACAGTTTGCCCATTGGGTCGGTGGGGTCATGGACGGAGCCACCGATGCTGAGTTTGATTTCGCGGCTGGCGAGGTCATCTGCAATTTCGTGGGCGTCCCGGACGGAACGGGCCAGGCGGTCGAGCTTGGTAACGACGAACGTATCTCCGGCCCGGCACGCAGCGAGGGCTTCGCGAAGTCCGGCGCGATTCTTGTTCCTACCAGTAAAACCATGATCAACATAGACGCGTTCCGGCTCAACGCCAAGGGCTGCCAGGGCATCACGCTGGGCGGTGAGGTCTTGCTCTTCCGTGGACACGCGGGCGTAGCCGACCAGGATCTTAGACATGTAGATGAGTGTGTCACATAGGGCCCCGTCACCGGATAGTTCACCGGACACCCCTTGCGGTACAGGCGGTGACCAGCGGTCGCAACGATGCACTCCAGGGGCAGGTTTGTCCGGTGGAGGGACCGGCTT
>JBBSSN010000055.1:0-9478 GCA_038242035.1 Actinomycetales bacterium | reverse complement strand
CGCCTGCCTGGCCGCCATGTCAGCGGGCCGGCCCGCCAGGGGCGGAGCGTCGTCCACTAGCCCGGTGTCGTCCTGGGTCCGGTGTTGGGAGGCGGCAAAGGCTGCCGTTACCCGGGCCTGGGAGGCGCATAAGGCCGCTTTGAGGTCTTCGTCCGCCCGGAGCAGGCCGATCCGTTCCCGGTCATCGAAGTCCTCCGGCTCCATCAGCGCCAGTTCAGCGATCCAGCCGCGGATCCTGGCCTCATTCAGCTGCCCGGCCGGGAGACCGGAGGACGGCGCGGGTGGAACCGCAGCACCGGCTACAGCGGCTGCAGCGTGTGCGGGAACGGATCCTGCGGGGCAGCGGACCAATGCGGTCGATGGTGCCGGCACAGTGGAGGGGACCGGGGCAGTGGAGGGTGCCGGGGCAGTGGAGGGGACCGGCGCAGTGTATGGTGCTTCGCTGGTTCCGGTACCCGTCCTGCTGCTATCGAACATACCTTCAGTTTAGACCTGTTGATTAGTACAAACAATAGTATGTAGCCCCTGTGGATAAGGAATCTTCAAGGCTTTTGGGGCCGGTCGCGGGGCTGGATTGCGCAGGTCTCCACCCGGCCGCGGTCGTCCTTGGTCGACCACCGAAACTACCGTGACCGGCCCTGGTCAACCACCGAAAAACGCGTACCAGCCCTTGGTCGACTACCGAAAAACGCGTGCCGGTCTCGGGCGACGATGAAATCGAAGCGATGGGTAAGTTTGGCCCACCGGTTTTCAGCCCCTTGCCCGGCGTGCCGCTCTGCGGCTGAGTTCGCAGCCTGCGACTATCCGCATGGCCAGCGCGGGGCCGACGCCGTCGACCGCCAGCAGCTGCTCTACGCTGGCCTCCGCGAGGCCGGCGGCACCGGATGTCTTGCGCAGGATGTGTGCGGCTAATTCCACGCTGCTGCAGCCGGGTATCCCCGATCCGATGATAACCGCCAGCACTTCTGCATCCCTGAGTCGGCGGACACCCACGGAGAGCAGCCTCTCCCGAGGCCGATCACCGATACTCATTTGGGCTATGGCTGTGTGCTCTCTCATGTTCCTCAGGTTAGGTGCGTCCGGCGACCTGGGCCCGGTTGATTGTGCTGGTGTGGGTAACTCCGGCGCCGGCAGCACGTGTGCAGGGATCACCCGTGCACGGCAGCACGTGTGCAGGGATCACCCGTGCACGGCAGCACGTGTGCAGGGAGCACCCGTGCACGGACTACCGGCGCCGCAAAGTCAGATCAAAAATCGTCCGCCCCGCCAGATGTGCCTTATTTTCAAAGCCGGTCAGAATTCTCCCCGGGAAACGCGGAGCCCAGCCGCCCGCCGCGTCCGGTTCATCTGAACGATCACAATCAACTGCGCAGAGCCGCGCCTCGGTGAGCGGACTTTCGGCGCCGGTGCGTTCACCGTCGTGCGCGTTGTCAAAGTCTTCGGACGCATCCGCCACATCACGCATTTGCCGCGCGTAATCTGACCAGTCGGTGGCCAGCCGCCACAGGCCGCCGGACTCCAGCACGCGCGCGACCAGTGGCGCGAAGGAATCTTTGACCATTCGGCGCTTGTTGTGTTTTGTCTTGTGCCACGGATCCGGGAAAAAGACCCACACCTCGCTCACTGACCCCGGGGGAAGCATAGTGCTAAGGACCTCGGGGGCATTCGCCTGAACGACCCTGACGTTGGTCAGGCTGCGCGAGGCGACTTTGAGCAGGGTCTGCGCCAGGCCCGGGAGGTAGACCTCGACGGCCAGGAAGTCCTTTTCCGGGTGCTGTTCGGCGGCATGGACGACGGCGTCGCCAAGTCCGGAGCCGATTTCCACGATCAGCGGTGCCCGTCTTCCGAAAACCCCGACCGCGTCAAAGACGAAGTCCGGGTGCACGGAGGTATCGGCAACGTGCCGCGGCACGGCGACGGCATAGGTCTTCTGGTGCTCCTGCCAGGCCCGCTCGCGTCGGCCCTGCAGGCGGGTTCCCCGGCGCACAAACGAGACGGGCTGCCCTTGATAGGTTCCGTGCGCGGCTTGGCTGCCAGGGGTCACGGCGCGGGGAAGGAAGGCAGCTGAATCTTCGGAGTCACTCATCAACTCCAGCGTACCTTTCGGCCGCCGGCAAGGTTCGACGACGGCGAGGGTCCGGCCGCCGGCAAGGTTCGACGACGGCGAGGGTTCGGCCGCCGTCAAGGTTCGACGACGAACCTGATAGACTGAAGGAACTTGAAGCGCGTGTCCACGCCCTTCATGCGTCGATGAACGCGTTGATCCAGTCCCGCAAGTTTTCTTCCATGGCAACAGATGAGCCCGCACGCAGGGCCCGGTGCATGGTCTGCGGTAGACATTTTCTGACATTTCTTCGGCGAATCTCTGCGTGCCGACCGGCGCCAGGGCATCGTATTTATGCCGAACCGAAAGCAACCATTTTCTATGACTACTTTCTCCAGCCTTGGTGTGCCCAAGGTCCTCGCCGCTTCCCTCGCCGCCAAAGGCATTGAAGAGCCGTTCCCCATTCAGGTCAAGACCCTGCCCGATACGCTGGCAGGCCGGGATGTGCTGGGCCGCGGCCGTACCGGCTCCGGAAAGACCATTGCCTTTGCACTCCCGCTGGTAGCACGTCTGGCCGAGGCCGAGGCAGCCTACCGCCGCAAGCCCGGCCGCCCCCTGGGCCTGGTGCTGGCGCCGACCCGTGAGCTGGCTACCCAGCTCAACAACACGATTGAACCGCTGGCCAAGGAAATGGGCCTCACCACCACCGTGATCTACGGAGGCGTTTCGCAGCAGCGTCAGGAGCGCGCCCTCAAGGCCGGCGTGGACATCGTCATTGCCTGCCCGGGGCGGCTGGAAGACCTGATGAAGCAGCGCCTGGTCACGCTCGAATCCGTCGAAATCACGGTGCTGGATGAGGCAGATCATATGGCGGACCTCGGCTTCCTGCCGGTGGTCAAGCGGCTGCTGGACACCACGCCCAAGGACGGTCAGCGCATGCTGTTCTCCGCCACACTGGATAACGGGGTGGACAAGATTGTCCAGCGTTACCTCAGCAACCCGTTGACCCACTCGGTCGATGACCCCAAGGCCTCCGTCAGCACCATGGAGCATCACGTCCTGGTGGTCAACGATCAGACGGTGAAGAAGCAGATAATCACCGAGCTGGCGTCCGGCTCCGGCCGCCGCCTGCTGTTCATGCGCACCAAGCACCATGCCCGCAAGCTGGCCAAAACTCTGACTGACGCGGGTATTCCCGCCGTGGACCTGCATGGGAACCTGTCGCAGAACGCCCGGGACCGTAACCTGGCCGAGTTCTCCTCCGGCGACGTGCGCGTCCTGGTGGCCACGGACGTTGCGGCGCGCGGAGTGCACGTCGACGACGTCGAACTGGTCATCCATGTTGACCCGCCGACGGAGCACAAGGCATACCTGCACCGTTCCGGCCGGACGGCTCGCGCCGGATCGGATGGAACGGTTGTCACCATCACGTTGCCGGAGCAGCAGTCGGACGTGAAGAAGCTGATGAAGGCCGCCGGCGTCGACGTCTCCTTTGAGCGCGTAACGGCCAGCCATCCGCTGATCGCCAAGCTGGTGGGCGACGTCGCTGGCAAGGTTGATCCGCGGACCCGTGCAGCATTGCAGGCGGCTAAGAACGGCCAGCAAGGCGGCGGGGAGTCCACTGGCGCGAATGCCGAGCGCAAACGCGTCCGCCGTTCGGGTCAGGCCGCACCGACCGCCGGAGGCCGCGGGGGACGCGGCGGACGTGGCCGGGTTTCCGCCGGCACAGCCGAAGCGGTTAACCGCGAAGACCGTCGAAAGGACCAGGCACAGGCTCCCCGCTTCGGCAGTGAGAGCCGTCGTCCGGCCCGTGCCGAAGGCGGCGCCGATGTAGCGCGCGGCCCCAAGCGCGCCCCGCAGGCCGCATCACACCGAAACGATGCATCCCGAGGCGCAGGCCGCTCCGGTGCCGGGCAGAACGCCGCAAGTCAGCGCGGCGCTGCCCCCCGCACCCAGGGCTCGGCCCAGGTCTGGTCCTCAAACACCGGCGGAACGTCCACCGGCAGCTACAACGGCGGCGGCTCCGCCGGCGCAGGCCGTTCCGGCGGCCCCCGCCGCGCCTCGGCCCCTGCGTCGAATCAGCGCCGCGGCCGCTAGGCGCGCAGGTTTCATCCGACCGGGTGGTCGGCGAGGGCACAGTCAGCTGCCTTCGCCGGCTGCCCGGTTCGTCGTTCAGGACCGGGCAGGGCCGGGCCGGGCAGGGCAGGCAACGGCAGGCAGGCCACTAACGACGGACCGGCGTGGGAACCCTGCGCAGTTGTTAGGGTGAACGCATGTCGAACCGTACCGTTGCCGGGCGTACCCGGGGATCAGCACGGTTGCCGTGACAGTTTCCCCGCGGTTTCCGCCGCGGTTCCCCCCGCGCGCCGACATCGTCGTGGCGTTAAGGGCCGCGGGGTGTGTTTTTGCCGAGGAAGAAGCGGATTTGCTCCTTGACTGCGCACAGACACCGGCCGTCCTCGCAGCCATGCTGGATAGTCGGGTGGCGGGTCTGCCGCTGGAACTCATTCTGGGATGGGCGGAATTTTGTGGCCTCCGGATGGTCGTGGCACCGGGAGTTTTCGTGCCTCGGCGCCGCACCGAGTTCCTGGTTCGTCAGGCTGCAGCACGCGCGGGCCCGGAGGCCGTCATTGTGGACCTGTGCTGCGGCTCGGGCGCGGTGGGGGCTGCTCTGCTTTCCGCCATCCCGCGGGCGCAGCTGTATGCGGTCGACATCGATCCGGCGGCGGTCCGATGTGCCGCACACAACGTTGCTGCCCTAGGCGGCCGGGTGTTTGAAGGGGACCTTTTCGGCCCGTTGCCTGCCGAGCTGCGCGGGCGTGTGGACATCCTGGTGGCAAATGCTCCCTACGTGCCGACCGAGGCCATCGCGATGATGCCGCCGGAGGCCCGTCTGTATGAGGCCAGGGCGGCGCTGGATGGCGGGCGGGACGGGCTTGACGTGCAGCGGCGGGTTGCGGCCGGGACGCTGCTGTGGTTGGCGCCGGGCGGACACCTGCTGGTGGAGACGAGCGAACGCCAGGCCCCCGAGTCTGCCGAAATTTTCCGCCGCAATGGGCTGGTCCCGCAAGTCACCAACTCCCCGGATCTGGACGCTACCGTCGTGATCGGCAGCGTCGCGGATTGAGCCGCGACGGTCGTTAGTTCTGCGAGGCTGCCGTTACTGCGAGGCTGTAGTTACTGCGAGGCTGTAGTTAATGTAGTTCTGCTATTCCTGCGCGGCGCCGATGCTGACAATGGCGGCAAAGCCGCGCCCGGTAAGTTCGGGTGCGGCAGCGGAACCGGCGACGGCGTCAAAACGGGAGAGCGCGACGGCGGCGGCACCGGGCCCGGACGTCTCCACGCAGCCCTCCGCCGCTGTTGCTTCTGTCACTGTTGCCTCTCCCACCGTTGCCTGTCCTTGCAGGAGAACCGCAAATTGATCGGCAAAAACCGGATGCGGACGCTTTCTGGAGAGCTCGACAACGGTGGTGTACGCCTTGAAATTTCCTCTGCGGGCCAGTACGCCAAGGTCCATGACATTGCCCGTTGGCAGCGATGCTTTCGTGGCGCTGTCCCCGGAGAAGCGGAAGGGACGGTATTTCTCCAGGAGGTGCTCGCCGCCGTCGACCTCCAACAGCAGCAGATCACCGTCGATCACGGTGACGATGCGCTCGATTCCCGGCATCACCGAGAACGGACCTGCCGTACTCACTTCCGCGATGCTGACCCGCCAGTCCCAGCCATCGCCGTCGGCCGCCCTCAGCGCGGCCACCGTCCGGGTGACACCACCGCCGTTGGCCCAGCGCTCGGGTTTGAGCTGGCTGTAGCGGATAACCTGCACGGGTCTAGTCCTCCACGCTTTTGACGCTGATCACGCGCATCCGTTTCGGCTCCGTCTTCCGTCGCTGCGCATTCCGCCGGGCACGCGCGTACACCGCGGACAGCAGCAGGGACAGGCCGAAAGCGGCTGCCACCTTGAGCAGGAACGGCCACGGAAGCACGGACAGGACCAGACAGACCAAGGCAAAACTGACGAATTGGAACACCAGATCCGCCCGACCCGATTTTTTACGCATGCCTCCAGAATACTCTGTGGGCGTGCGGGCGTCAGTCACGGCTGGTTGCGGATAAGGAAGTGTGGCGCGGACTATCCGGGTTCATCACTGAGTGGCGTCGGCCATAAAAGAAGTAGATGAACAACCCGATGATCAACCAGATCACGAATCGGAGCCAGGTTTCCCAGTGCAGCTGCGTGATCAGGAATGCGGAGGCGAGTACTCCGAAGGCGGGCACAACGGGCATGAAGGGCAGCCGGAAGGTCCGCGGCTCATCGGGCTTGGTGCGCCGCAGCACGATGACCGCCACGCACACCACCACGAAAGCCGCCAGGATGCCGATGTTGGTCAGGTCGGCCACCAGCCGGATGGGGAGCACGCCGGCCAGCACCGCGGAGGCGCCGCCGGCAATCCAGGTGACCCGCTGCGGAACGTGTTTCTTATCCGTTTGGGAGAACCACTTCGGCAGCAGACCGTCGCGGCTCATGGCGAACCAGACGCGGGTCACACCGAGCAGGAACGTCAGCATCACCGTCAGGATGGAAATCACCGCAAACCCGGCAATGATGGTGGCAATCGTCGGCAGCCCCACGGAATCGAAGGCGGAAGCGAATGCACTGTTCGGGTTGAGGTCGGTATATTTCTGCATGCCCGTGAGCACCAGAGTCGCCATGACGTAGAGGATCATCGCGATAATCAGTGAGAGAATAATGGCCTTGGGCATGTGTTTTTTCGCGTCCGTTGCTTCTTCGGCGGCGGTGCTCATCGCGTCATAACCAAAGACGGCGAAGAAGACGGTGGCGGCACCTCCGAGGACCGACCCAAAACTGGTGGGCATAAACGGGACAAAGTTGGAGCCGTTGATATGGAACATGCCGATCCCGATAATTCCCAGGATCAGCAGCACCTTCACGGCGACGGCCACCAGTTCAAACCTGCCGAAGCTCTTCGAGCCTCGGCTGAGGATCCAGGTCACCAGCAGGCAGACGACGACGGCGGGCAGGTTGATGATGCCGTGCGGCGTATCGGGGGTCCAGGCACTGGAAATCCAGTCCGGCACGGTGACGCCGATGCCGCCCATAAAGGCGCTGAAATATCCGGATATCCCGATCGCCACCACGGCCACGATGGCGATGTATTCCAGCAGCAGGTCCCAGCCGATAAACCAGCCGACCAGCTCGCCCAGTGCCACGTAACCATAGGTATAGGCGGAGCCGGCGCGGGGGATCATCCCGGCGAACTCCGCATAGGAGAGGGCGGCCGCACCGCTGGCCAGGCCTGCGACGAGAAAGGAGATGACGACGGCTGGTCCGACGCCGGGATTGGCGCTGTCACCATGGGCCACGACCCCGGCGAGAGTGAAGATCCCGACGCCGATAATGCCGCCGACCCCGATTGCCGTCAGTTGCCACAGACCAAGGCTGCGCAGGAGTCCGCCGCCTTTTTCATCGTCGACATCCTGGACGGGTTTACGCCGCCAGATTGAGTACGGGTTTGCCAGCTGACTCATCAATGCCTCCGGAAGATCGTGCCACCGCTCGGATCGGCTCAGTTTACTCCCGTGTCAAGGCCCGTTACGTGGTACCCCGCGCATTTTTTATCCGGACCACGGCGTGACCGCGGTGTGACGGAGGCGTGATGGAATAGTGCATGCCAATTTCCCGTTTGAGCCCCGCCCGCTTACCAACCGCAGAGCTGCACCTGCACATCGAGGGGACGCTGGAGCCGGAGCTTATCTTCGCGCTGGCCCTGCGCAACGGCATCAAGCTGCCGTACCGGGACGCTTCCGCGTTGCGGGCCCAGTACGAGTTCACCGATCTGCAGTCTTTCCTGACGTTGTATTACAGCAATATGGCGGTCCTGCGCACCGAGCAGGATTTCGAGGATATGACGCGGGCGTACCTGGTGCGGGCCGGCGCCGCGGGCGTGCGGCATGCAGAAATTTTCCTTGATCCACAGGCGCATCTGCTCCGCGGTGTGTCGCTGGAGACCTGCATCAATGGAGTCACCAGGGGGCTGGCGGACAGCCAGGCACGATACGGCCTGAGTACCTCACTGATCGCAGCATTCCTGCGGGACCGGACCGCCGAGGAAGCCCTCGACGTCCTTGAGCAGCTGATTGCCATGGACGCGCCGATCATCGGCATCGGCCTGGACTCAGCGGAGGTGGGCCATCCGCCGTCGAAATTCACTGCCGTATTCGCGCGGGCCCATGCAGCCGGACTCAAATGTGTTGCCCACGCAGGCGAGGAAGGCGGCCCGGAATACATCTGGGAAGCGCTGGACCTGCTGGGCGTGGCCCGTATCGATCACGGAATCCGCGCCGTTGAGGACGAAAAGCTGGTGGAACGCCTGCTGGCGGAGCAGATTCCGCTCACCGTCTGCCCGTTGTCCAATGTGCGGCTGCGGACGGTGGATACGCTGGCGGACCATCCCCTGCCCGGCATGCTGGCCCGCGGACTGAATGTCTCCGTACATTCGGATGATCCGTCCTACTTCGGCGGTTACCTCGATGACAATATGGCGCAGCTGACCAGCACCTTCGCTCTGGACAGCGGGCAGTTGGCGGAACTCGCCGCCAACTCGGTCCGCTCGGCCTTCCTGCCGAGGGAGCGCAGGGAGGCGCTGCTGGCCGAGATCGAAAACTGGCGTACGGCACAACCGGACGGCTAAGCGGAGGGCTAACCGGGCGGCTAAGCGGCTACCGGCAGATCAGCGGTAGGGGGGAGCAATCCGCCGGTTACTGGGCACGATCTCTTTGCCAAGGGGCATCAGCGAAAGAGGAATCATCTTCAGATTGGCAATGGCCAGCGGGATGCCGATGATGGTCAGGGCCATTGCGATTGCCGTGGTGACGTGTCCGATGGCGATCCAGATCCCCGCGACGACCAACCAGATGACGTTGCCCGCGGTGGCCAGCGCGCCCACGCCGCCGGGCTTGTCCACGACGGAGCGGCCGAATGGCCAGAGCGCATAACCGGCGATCCGAAAGGAGGCGATGCCCCATGGGATGGTCACTATCAGCACGCAGCAGACTACCCCCGCCATGAAATATCCCAACGCCAGCCAGAGACCGCCAAAGATGAGCCAGATGATATTCAGAAGAGTCTTCATACCTGCCATTCTCGCCGGTGATTTCCCCCGGCGGTAGCTGTGCTGCGTGCTAGGCTACTGCGCATAGGACGCAGCGCCGAACACGATTGCGGCCTGACGATTGTGTGGAGGCGACGCCAAAATGGATGCCGGAAGCGTTCTGCTGATTCTGCTGCTGATCATTGTGGTGGTTGTCGGCGCAGGAGTGATGACTGCCGGTATTCTGCTGTACCGCGGCGGCCGCACTGTCGCGCGCCGGATCGCTCCCGTGAGCAGAGCGCGCAGGGGTGCCCTCATCTACCGG
>JBBSSN010000054.1:0-9623 GCA_038242035.1 Actinomycetales bacterium | reverse complement strand
TGATCTCCGCCCTGCTCGCGGCAATCGTGCTGCGTGTCCGGAATCGGCGTTATCGCATCGTCGCGGAGCTGGAGACGGCAGATCAGAACGGCGACGGTATCCCGGACGTATTCGGTAAAGTGTGAGGTACGACTGCAGCAGACGGGGCCGACGACGGCCACCCGCGGCCGAGCAGAGACTTCCCTGAGGCATGGGTAGTCACGGCTGACGCCGGCCCGTCCCTCTTCTTCGCCCTCTTCCTCTCCCTTCTCCCCCTCCCTCTCCCAAAGGTTTACGCATGAGCTCCATGGTCCGTCCGTCAGCAACGGAGGTGCCGCTGGCGACGCTGCTCGTCGGCAGCGGCGGACGTTATTCCTCGCTGATCCGACTCCTGCCGTTGGCCGTCACCATGATCCTCACTGGTGCTGTCTTCGCCGGGGCCTATCCACAGCTCCTTGCCGAGGCAGCGTTTGCCGGCGGTTACCTGGTACTCCTGGGCACCATTATCCTGGCCGTGCTGGTGCCCTGGACGAGGCTTCCGCGCAAGGCGCCGCTGGTGCTGCCGGTACTGGGCCTGCTGGCCATCGGCTTGGCGCGGGTAGGGTCCCAATCCGTGTTAGACGTCCTCGGGCTGATGACGGTTTTCCCGGCCATCTGGCTGGCCACGTCGGATAAGTACCGCGGCGTCGCCGTCAGCACCGCCGGAACCGCTGCCATCGTCGTCGTTCCCCTGCTTCTGGCCGGAACGCCGTTCACCCCGCAACAATGGGCCAGGCTGGTCCTGCTGCCGCTGGTGGTGGCCGCCGTCGGCCTGACCGTCAGCGTGATCACCGGCCGGCTTGAAGCCCAGACCCGGGGCCTGCGCGCCGCTACCTTCCGGCTCAAAGCGGCTTTAGCACGCGCCGGGGAGCAACGGCAGCTGCTGCAGTCCATCCTCGACGCCGTGGAGGTCGGCGTCGTCGCCGTGGATGCCGACGGCAACACGCTGCTGACCAATAACCCAGGTCTCGCCGAAGAACATCGGGCGGCGAAAGGCGCGCAGCTTCGCGGTGCCCCACGGGTTGAATGGGAGGCGATGGGCGAGGGCACCAAGGTCATGTATGAATCCGACAGACTGACGCCGATCGCCCTGGAGCGTCGGCCGATCGCCAGGGCCAACCGCGGTGAAATCTACAGTAATTACCTCTTCTGGACCGAGGAGCGGGGGCGCCGCCTTGCCTACTACGCCACGTCCCGGCCGGTTCTGGACGCCGAGGCCCGGACCACCGGGTTTGTCATAGTCTTCGCCAACGTCACAACGCTCATGGAGGCTGCTGCCGCACAGACCGGGTTTGTGGCGTCGGT
This sequence comes from Actinomycetales bacterium, assembly GCA_038242035.1. Classification (GTDB taxonomy): domain Bacteria; phylum Actinomycetota; class Actinomycetes; order Actinomycetales; family Micrococcaceae; genus Arthrobacter_M. The sequence goes on along the minus strand of JBBSSN010000054.1, from coordinate 8,300 downwards.
CTCCCATGAGCTGCGGACACCGCTGACGTCGATCCTCGGCTATACGGATCTGCTGCGCGAGCGGTTGGAGGATTCCGCCGTCAGTCCCGGTCCCGAGCTGGACATCATCGAGCGCAACGCCGAAAGGATGCGCACGCGTGTGCAGGATCTGATGTCTGCGGCCGAGGCCACGCTGGTTATGACACCGGTGCTAATGGATCTGACCGCGGTAGTGCACAGTGCAGTGGAATCCATTGCACCGGCCGCCAGCACCCGCTCCATCAGCATCATTAATGAAGTCAGTGGTCCGCTCGTGGCCCTGGCCGATCCGGACCGCATCGGCCAGGTATTGGACAATCTTTTCTCCAACGCCGTCAAGTACAGCGAGCCCGAAACCACCGTTACCGTGCGGTGCCACCGGGACGACGCGGCCGGCCAGGCCGTTGTCGAGATTCAGGATCAGGGGATCGGAATCGCCGAAGAAGACCAGGATCATGTCTTTACCCAGTTCTTCCGTGCGGAGACCGCGCGCAATTCCGATACCAAGGGCTTCGGCCTGGGCCTGAATGTGGTCAAATCCATTGTGGAACGCCACGGCGGTTCCGTCCGGCTGCTCAGCTCTCCGGGAAACGGGACGACGGCGGTCCTGCGGCTGCCGCTCGGAACGTCCGGGTAGCTTGCGTGCCGGCGCTACGAAACGCCGGGCCCACTGACGACGCTGGGCCCGCTGAAGGCAGTAAGGCTTCCGGTGCTAGGGCTTCCGGTGCTTGGCGACGGCAATCCGGTTTAGCAGCTCCTGTGGCCGGAACGGCTTCGTCAGGTAGTCATCGGCTCCCGATTCCTGCCCGCGCAGCATATCGATGGCTTCCGACCGCGCCGTCAGGAGCACGATGAAGGCGTTGCTGAACTGCCGAATCTGCCACGTTACCTCCAGCCCGTCGATATCCGGCAGACCGACATCTGCCGTAATCACCGACGGCTGGTAGGTACGCACCGCGGCGACGCCCTCGACCCCGGTTGCGGCAGCGTGGACCTCAAAACCTGCCTGCGTCAGGATGAGCGAGATGAGTTCGCGGATATCTTTCTCATCCTCGATCACGACGGCAACGCGTCGGGCGGCAGGTTGCGCGGCCCATGAGGCGAGTGCGGTGTCTTCGTTCATCGGAACTCCTCGAGCTGTCATTATTTGGATGTCAAAACTGGTTAATAGCTGCTCTCTAAAATGCGCTACCGTCGCCCCAAGTAGCAAATTGGCACCTGATAATGCTCATACTGCGGAGTCTTATAAGCGGGTACGGATGGTTTGCTGGTCCTTCTCGCCGTCGCTGCGCGGACCAACACCGCTCACCCTGGGTCACCGCCGACAGCCGCCCAGGAGGCCGGCCAAAAGGCAGCGGGGAATCGTGCGTGGCTTGGCACTTGGTCGCGCCCAACTTCGCCGGTCTCCCGGCGCCCCGCTGCTATGTCTTCAAGCCCGCGACGCAGGGCATCAGTCTGGCTGCTATGCCCCTCTTCGGCCGTCGGCGGGCCGGTTTGTCCAGTTGTTCCCATAACTTCCTCCCCCCAAAATCAATCACATTGTACTAACTACTAACGCTCACGCACCCGGCCCCCGCCTCGCGCAGGTTTTTTAGCAGAAACGGCTTCGTCAAATACGCCTCGAGAACCGCTGACGGGGCGATGGCACCTACTCTGGGTGCTGTTATCGACGGACCCATACCCGGCTGACGCTATTTATTGGCGCGCGAGACGCTGCGTGGCGGTGAACGTCAACGTGAGGGTGCTCGTCAGGTCCTTCAGCGTGTTGTCAGCGGCAGCCGGAAAAGTACCGGTGATGCGCAAGGTGTCAGCTTTCCCTGCTGTCAGCGACGCCAAATTTCCCAACAACCGATTGGCTCCGATCATGGGCTGGGAAGCGAGCACGGGCGTTGCTCCGCCCGGGCAGCTGTACGTGAAACCCGGTGCCTTGCCGGCTTCGACCCAGCCCGCCGCGCAGTTATCAATGGCGATCTGCAGGCCCATGGTTGTATTCGTCGTCAGGGGGTTGGATGTGGAGGAGTTAGTAGTCAAGGCGACGCCGCCAAAGTCCTGGTCGCCGGTGTTCTTCAGCGACACCAACCGCTGGACGCTGTCCCCCGGCAGGAGGCCATTGATATTGTCCGTGTAGCTGCCCCAGGTCCCGGCTGGACCCAGCTCGATCTTGACGAGCCCTGATTTCACAGTGGCGCTGGCCGCCGTCGAATTGCTAAAGCCACCGTAGGTACCCAGGCCTGCCACGCCGGCCGCCGCTGCGACGAGCGTCAACGATGCAAGAACTTTCCCGGCAGTGCTTTTCAGTGTGATGCCCATGATGGTGATTCCGTTTCCCGTGCGTGGCCGGTCAGTGCCTGTTTCGACAATTCACAAAACCTGCCATTCGGTTGCCGGCTCCCCGTCCGACAGGTTCTACCTTGCCGGGCGAAGCTCAAGGCGCACTGCTGCAGACGATCAAGTTTTCCGCAAGACTGGCCCAAGCGGGCCGGCAGCGAAGGATCAGCGGCAGGTGAACGTCCCGGTCAGCGCTCCGGGGCTGCGCCAGAGATTGGACGAATTGGGAACGTCGTAGACGGCGCGGACCTCGTATTTCCACTGACCCTTGGAGTCCGCCCAATACCCGTAAGACCCCTGCTGCAGGATTCGCGGCTGCGACTTAGATCCATCGGGAGCAAAAAACGTAATCTCAACTGCGTTGGCTCGCTCCGCAATCGCACCCACACCGACACCGATGTAATAGGCCATCCACGCGTTGGTGCAGCTGACACTTATCGAGGATGCCGCCGGGGTCGCGAGCGTCAGGGTGGAGGCCACCATCTGGGCGGGTGCCTTGGCGACGAACGCCGCCTGGGCAATCCCCGGGGCAACGACCAGGCCGAACGTGAGTGTGAGGACGGCGATAACGCGCGTGAACAGACCGGACCTGTCGCTGCCTCGGCGCGGATGCGCTGCTTTAGTCATTGCCGGCCGTTCCTTTCCGCCTCGATTGCTGTTGATTCAGTCTCCCTGAGCAACCGCAAGGGATCGGATGGAACGGCTCAAGATCACCGCAAGAATAACCATCAATCGGTCTGTGGCGACACGAGGCTGGACCACTAGCCGGCAATCACGCCAAGGAGTGCACAGCGCTGACCGATGGGACTGTCCGAAGGGGTGCTTCCAAAGCCAGGGCCAGCACGCCGTTATGCAATTCCACGCAGCCTCCCGCGAGCTCCGCCGCGTCATAGTCTTCACGGACCAGGGCATGTTCCACGCAGCGGCACAGCTGTTCCATCCGCAGCGCGCCAATCATGGAGGAAGTAACCTTCAAACTCAAGACGGCATCCATGGCCGTATCTGCGTCGCGTGCCCGAACGGCGCTGACTATCCTGCTGACCCTGCCCGGGAGCATCGCCCGGAAGGTCGAAACGAAGCGGTGCACGGCGTTGTCATTCTGCGTCTCCTCGTCTAAACCAGCCAGGCTTTGCAGCTGGAGGACCGGCTGAATCTCATCACGCATTAGTGGCTTCGGCGGCACGATGCCGCGACGTGACCGGCTTCGGCGTCGCCTGGGTGTCCTTCTCGGACCTGTCCTTCTCGGAGCTGCCCTTCTCGGAAGGGTCCTTCTTCCACAGCGCCGTCAGCGCGCCGATCAGCAGCACGGCCGGTGCACCATAAAGAAGGACCTTGAGGACCAGCGGATCCCGCAGCGCCCGAATGGCGGTGCCCAGGTACGGGACCGTAAACGCATGACGGTACACCGTGTCCCCAGCCAGCGTGGCCGTCCACGGGTCAACGCCGTTGTTTGCATCGCCCTTAGTGCGCACGGACGTGCTGCCCTGGGCATCGCGGTTCACGTCGACCACCCGGTGGGTTTCCACCTGCCGCTCACCGACGGGAATGTGATAAGTAATAATGTCCCCGACCCTGATGTTACCGACCGGTACCGGAACCGCGACCACTACGTCTCCCGGATTGATCAGCGGCGACATGGATCCCGTGAGCATGGTGCTGGTCTGGTAGCCCAAAACCCTCGGCCCGACGGCGAGAAACAGGAATGCTGCCACCGCGGTGCCGACTACTACGGCCAGCAGTACCCGGGCTGCGCCTCGGGCAAGGCGCTTTGCTGCGCTGCCGGCAACTGCCGAACGCTGGGCCCGCACCTTCGAGCTACGGCGCGACGCCGGTGCGGGGGCTGCTTCCGCAGTAGCGCTGTTCCCGGTCGGAGCAGGCGTTACATACCCTTTCGGTGCGGGCACACACAGTGCGGGCGTCTCCAGCACGGGGCGGGGGCGGGTCAGCGTTGCAGTCATGATGGAATCTCCAGTCCGGGGCCGGCAGCGAAAGGGACGCGCTCAGGTACTACTTGTTGGTGGCTGCGCGTTGAGTGCCGGTGAAGCTGAACCCGATAGTGCTGTTCTTCCCTTGGAAGGTGTTATCGGCGGTGCCGGGGAGCGTCATCGTGACGCGCAGGTTGTCGGTGTTGTTAGGCACCAGTGAGGTGAGATTCGTCAGCGCCAGGTCCGTCCCCACAACGGCCCGAGAGGTCAAAACCGCAGTGATTACGCCAGCAGTCGGACACGTGTAGTTGTAGGCCGGGACCGCTCCGGCGGGCGCTACGTTTGCTTCCACCCAAGCCACTGAGCACTTATCAATCGCGACCCGAAGGCCGTTGGTGGTGTCCGTGTCAAGAATGGAGGTGGTGGTAGCAGTCGTGGTCAACGTGACGGCTGAGAGAGCTTGATTGGTGGCCGCGTTGGTCAACGTTGCCACACGTTGGATGCTGTCGCCGGGAACCAATCCGGCGGCAGCCACGGAAAGGCGATTCGCAGCTCCATCCGCGCCGAGGGCGATGCCAACCGTACCGGAAGAGACGACGGCGCTTGCCCCGGTCGAGCTGGTGAACGCACCGTAGGTGCCCAGACCGGCAACGCTGGCCGCGGCTCCGACCAGGGTCAGGGAGGCGAGGACTTTACCGGTGGTGGTCTTGAGGCTGATACCCATGGTGGTGGATTCCGTTTCCTGTGCGAGGACCGCCGCGGCGGTCGTTCTTGTCAGCCCCAGCGGCTGACAAGAACAACAATGCCGGTCCAACCTCAAGCACGAGCCACGGAGACGATCAGGAATTCCGCAAGATTACCGCAACATTTTCCGGGCGGCAGCACCAACAGTAGTTACGGGGCCAGCCGGTAGCCGACGCCGCGAACGGTCTTAACCCAGCGCGGAGACTTGGAGTCGTCTCCCAGCTTGCGGCGCAGGTTGGCCATATGAACCTCAATGGTGCGCTCGTCGGCATCGCTGATGTAGCCGCCGGCATCGTATTCGTCGTTGCGCAGCCTCCGCACCAGGTCGGCCTTGGTACGGACCAGCTTGCCGCTCTCCATCAGCGCGTGCAGGAGGTCGAACTCGGTTCGGGTCAGTTCCAGCTCGGTGCCGTGCACGGTTGCCGTGCGCGTAGCACCGTTGACGAGCAGGCCATTGTGGAGCAGGCTGCCGGCGAGCATCTGTTCGGGATCAGTCCTGGCGGGGTCGGTCCTGGCCGTGTCGGCCCTGACGGGATCGGTCCTGGCCGTGTCGGTCCTGGCCGTGTCGGCCCTGACGGAGTCGGCCCTGACGGAGTCGACCAAGGACCCAACACCGGCCTCCCCCGGCCCGGCAGGTGAGGCGACCGGCGCACTCGCACCGGCCGCCGCCGTCGTGCTGGCCTCGGCGCTGACTGCCCCTGCCTTAGCGCCGGTCCCGGCAGCGCGGGGGCGGCGCAACATGGCCGAAACCCGGGCACGAAGCTCACGCGGGCGGAATGGCTTGGTCAGGTAGTCGTCTGCGCCGGACTCCAGTCCGAGGAGGGTGTCCAGTTCATCGGCCCGGGCCGTCAGCATAATAATGTAGCTGTCATTGAAAAGGCGGATACGGCGGGCAACTTCGAATCCGTCGATATCTGGGAGCCCGAGGTCCAGGGTAATGATACTGGGATTGTACCGGCGCACCGCCTCGACACCCTCGGCCCCGTTGGGCACCGAATGCACCTCAAAACCGGACTGGGCCAGGACCACTTCTATCAGATCCCGGATATCAGTGTCGTCCTCAATCACCACGGCAATCCGGGGACTGTCCACACTCGTTCCCCCGTTTGCATGAGACCAAAAACTACTACCGACCATCGCATACATTACCGCACGGAAGGCCTGCTCGTCCTATACTGGCATAACGCCAATGAACTCTCCATTCGCGGCCACTTGTTTCGCGCTTTCTGCCGAAGGCGCTGCCCGGAAAGTCGAGTCGTATGTCAGAAAAGGTGCCGAACTCAATGTGCCGCGTGCGGAAGCCGTGAGCAATAGCCTTGAGTAAGACCGGACTCAATGCGCTGATCACCCGCTACTTCTATCAGCAGAGCCTCCGAATGCGTGTGGTGCTCACGCAGCTCCCGCTGACCATCACGATGGCACTCATTGTGGGCCTCGCGGCAGTATTCCGCCCCGACGCACTGGCGGATCCGCTCTTCCAGATCGGCTTATCCGGACAGGTTCTGTTGCTGCTGGTCTGCGTGCTCGTCCCTTGGGGCCGGCTGCCCTACCCCAGCTTCCTCGTCATTCCCTACCTCGACTTTGCTGTGCTCGCATTCTCCCGTGAGGGCAGTATGAATTCCCTGTCGGGAGTGGGCCTGCTGGCACTGTTTCCGGTCTTCTGGCTCGCTGCCTCCGGCATCGCCCCCAGGGCGGCTGTCATCGGCGGCACCCTGGCGACGCTGCTGATGGTCTGGATTCCGATTTTTCTCGTCCCCGGTCCCACCACCGCTGAGCAGCTGAGCCGGCCGATGATCCTGCCGCTGATGATGCTGGCCTTCGCCATCACCGTCGCGGTGATGACCGGCAGCATGGCTGCCCAACGTGAACAACTGGAGGAAAAGGACTCGGCGCTGCGGAAGGCCCTGGCGGCCAGCCGCGACCGGGAGCGTCTTCTCGACGCCATCGTCAACACCGTCAGCGTTGGCTTGGTGGCCGTGGACGCGGACGGTCACGACGTGTTGATGAACCGCAAGCAGCGCCTGTTCCATCAGCTGGCCGCTCCGAAGGATAATCCCGATCCGGCAGAGGCAGACCTGCTCATTTTCGCCGCCGATCGCCGCACCCGGCTGGCGCCTGCAGACCGCCCGGTATATCGGGCAATTCACGGGGAATCCTTTTCCCAGGTTCTGCTGTGGGTAGGTCAGGGCACGGGCGCCCGGGCCCTCTCCGCTACGGGCCGCCCCATCCACGGCGCGGGCGGCCGGTTTGCCGGCTCCGTCGTGGCATTCTACGATGTGACCGAATTAGTGTCCGCGCTGGCGGCCAAAGATGATTTTGTCTCCAATATCTCCCACGAACTCCGTACCCCACTGACATCCATCCTGGGCTATCTGGGGCTGGCGCTGGATGATCCCAGCGTTCTCAGCCGGGAAGTCGTGCAGTACCTGCGCGTGGCCGAACGCAATTCCGACCGCTTGCTGACTCTGGTCACCGATCTGCTCGCCACCGCCTCGCGGACGATGGCGATTAAGCCGCGTCTGACAGATCTGGCGGAGATCATCGAGGACAGTCTCGATTCCGCCGTGCCGCCGGCTGCCGAGAACGGCGTGATCCTGGTTAATAAGGGGCGGGAGCCGCTGTACGCCATGCTCGACGTCGGCAGGATCGGGCAGGTGCTGGACAACCTGATATCCAACGCGATTAAATACTCGCCGGACGGCGGGACCGTCACCGTGCGTGCGTGGTCAGAGAACGGCTCCATTATCTGTGAGGTCCAGGACAACGGGATCGGCATGGACAACTCGGAACAGGCCAAGGTCTTCGGCAGGTTCTTCCGTGCCGGTCCTGCCCTCAACCGGGCAATTCCGGGAATAGGTCTGGGCCTGATGATCACCAAGACAATCGTGGAAAATCACGGGGGCACAATGCATCTGAAGAGCGAACGCGAGGCGGGCACCACTATCGGTTTCAGCATCCCGCTCGACGGCCCGGAAACGACCCTCGAACCAACCGAAGCGACAGCCGCGCCGGCCACGTCCACGGCAGCGTCCGCGGGGGTGCCGGGCCGTTAGGCTGCGGGATCAGCCGGCAAGGCTTGCGCTGATAGTCACGTTCTTACCCCAGAGATCTTCCGTGTAACAGCTCACCAGGATCAGCCGGTTAGGCTCGATGTTCCAGATGTCGCTGTCCTTGAGCGTGTCCTTGACGTGTGTACTCACCGAGTCAACGCGATAGGCCAAGGAGCCGCTGGCGGTAACTACGGTAAAAACATCGCCGGCCTTCGCCTGGCCACTGAGGTGGTTG
>JBBSSN010000053.1:0-9629 GCA_038242035.1 Actinomycetales bacterium | reverse complement strand
GTCAATGCCGTGGATGCCCATGAAACAGATATCGCAATTGAGCCGGGCGATCGCGGCGTCGGCCACTGGCCCTACCAACGCCTCCGAGGGAGTGCGTTCGCCGCCGGTAATAATGACCTTGGTTCCGTTCGCCGGCTGGAGCTGGTACAACGCCTCCGCGGCCTTCAGCGAGTTCGTGATGACGGTAAGGCCTTCCACCCGATTGAGCATCGTTGCCAGCCGGTAGGTCGTGGTTCCACCCGTCAGGGCCAAAGTCATGCCGGGTTCGACCAGCTCGAACGCTGCGGCGGCGATGGCGGCCTTGGCCGCCGGCTGCAGGTCCGAATTATTGGCGAAACCCGGTTCGACGGCGCTAAACCGGGCCAGGCGGGTGGCGCCGCCGTGGATCTTTCTCAGCAGCCCCTTGACGTCCAGCGCCTCAATATCCCGGCGCACGGTCATCTCGCTGACGGACAACGCCTCGGCCAGGTCCGTGACGCGCACGGCCTCAAAGAGCTGCAGCTCTTTAAGGATCCGCGACTGCCTTTGAGGTGCGAGCATACTAAACCCCCATTGCTGCGCGTCTTACCAAATTCAAATAGTTTCACACAAAATATAACATCAGTGCTCCGGCAATGCCAGCGGCCCGTTCGCAGACAGCTGGACACGGTTTCGGTATTCATCCCCGGTGGGGAACTATTAAGCTATGAAGCTTCCTGGACAGACTGGCGACCGGACCCCGAACGATCTTGCCGCGGATGTGCCCTATGGTGTTCGAATCTCCGCGGCCTGGGCCTGGCGCGTGGGGATCATCCTTTTGGTCGGCGGAGCGATTCTATGGTTGCTGAGCTTCATTACTCTGCTCATCATCCCGCTGATGGTGGCGGCATTGCTGTCGGCACTGCTCAGTCCGCTGGTTAGGCTCCTGCACCGCCACCGGCTGCCTAAGGGCCTGGCCGTCGCCGCCACCATGGTCGGGGCGGCGGTCGTAGTTGTCGGTGCGTTGACGCTGGTAGGCCGGCAGATGATCGAGGGATTTTCGGCCCTGCGCGGCCAGGCCGTCGAGGGCATCCGGCAGGTCCAGACGTGGCTCGCCACTGGTCCACTTCAGGTTTCCGCTGCCGATATGGACAAGTACGTCGGTGAGGGGCTTAGCGCGCTGCAGAACAACGGCAGCCGCATCCTCAGCGGGGCCTTATCGGTGGGCAGCTCGGCCGGGCACTTCGCGGCAGGGCTGCTGCTGACGCTTTTCATCCTGGTATTTTTCCTGCTCGAGGGTGAGCGGATCTGGTTGTTCATAGTGAAGCTAATGCCCAAGCGAGCGCGGGCTGCCGCCAACGGGGCGGGCCAGCGCGGCTGGGGATCCATGGTCAGCTACGTCCGAATCCAGGTGTTGGTCGCGCTGATTGACGCGATCGGAATTGGCGGGGGGGCGGCCATTATCGGCGTACCGCTGGCGCTTCCATTGGGCGTTTTGGTCCTCTTCGGATCTTTTATCCCGGTAATTGGAGCGCTGGTAACCGGCATTGTGGCGGTCCTGCTTGCGCTGGTGGCCAATGGCTGGGTTAACGCCTTGATCATGCTGGGTATTGTGCTGCTGGTCCAGCAGGCGGAAAGCCATCTGCTGCAGCCTTTGGTGATGGGCAAGGCCGTCTCACTGCACCCGATCGCGGTGATTCTGACGGTGACTGCCGGCGCCGGCCTTGCCGGGATCCCCGGTGCGCTCTTCGCAGTGCCGCTGCTGGCGGTGCTCAATTCCGCGATCCGCTACATCGCCGCGCGCGGCTGGGAACACGAGGACACAGCGGTCGACGGCGGCGGACCGGGAGGCTCATCCGGCACCGGAACCCAGCAGCCGCCACAGCAACCGGTGGTCACCGGAACACACACGCCAACCAGTAGAGAGAACAATCAGTGAATGCACTTAGCGACCTCCCCGTTACGCTGGCCGATATTGAGGACGCGCGGCGTTTAGTGGCGGACATTATCGCCCTTACCCCCATTGAAAGTTCCCGGGCACTGGGCCGGCTAACCGGTTCCGAGGTGTTCTTTAAATGCGAGAATCTCCAGCGGGCGGGGTCCTTTAAAGTCCGCGGCGCATATGTCCGGATGGCGAAGCTGACGGCGGAAGAAAAGGCCCGCGGCGTCGTGGCGGCCTCCGCCGGAAACCATGCCCAAGGCGTGGCTGTGGCTGCCAAAGCACTGGGTATCAAGGCCCGGATCTATATGCCGTTTGGAGTGGCGTTGCCCAAGCTGGCCGCGACCCGAGGCCACGGTGCCGAGGTGGTGCTGCATGGGCATAATGTGGATGAATCCCTCGCCGAGGCGGAACGTTTCGCTGAAGAAACCGGGGCGGTGTTCGTTCATCCATTCGACAACGTTGACGTCGTCGCGGGGCAGGGGACCATTGGCCTGGAAATTCTGGACCAGCTCCCCAACGTCGACACGGTGATCATGGGCGTCGGCGGCGGCGGCCTGCTGGCCGGTGTCGCCGTCGCCATTAAATCCAGGGCGAAACAGCTCGGCAGGGAGATCAGGATCATCGGCGTCCAGGCGGAAAACGCGGCGGCCTACCCGCCCTCTCTTGCCGCGGATGCCCTGGTGCCGTTGAAGAGAGTCTCCACGATGGCTGATGGTATTGCCGTCGGCCGGCCTGGGCAGCTGCCGTTCTCGATCATCCGTGAGCTGGTGGATGACGTCGTTACCGTCAGCGAGGATGCGCTGGCCAGAGCGCTGATTTTCCTGCTGGAACGTTCAAAGATGGTGGTGGAGCCCGCCGGAGCGGTAGGGGTGGCCGCGCTGATGGAGGGCAAAATCGAGAATCCCGGCACCACTGCCGTGATCCTCACCGGGGGAAACATCGATCCGATGCTGATGCTGAAGGTGATCCAGCGCGGGCTCGCCGCGGCCGGCCGCTTCATGACCGTGCGGATGATGCTCGATGACCGCCCGGGTTCGCTGGCTACGATCTCCCGGATCATTGCCGAGAACGACGCCAACGTCACCGGCGTTGATCACACCCGGGTGGGGGGATCCATCAGTATGGGCGATGTCTCCATCACGGTGAATTTGGAGACCAAGGGCCACGAGCACTGCGAACATGTCCTCACGGCGCTGCGGACCGAGGGATTCCAACCGATCGTCGTGCACTAACTGTCCGTGCACGCAAACTGCCCGTGCACGCAAAACCCGTTCGCGGGCACCTTCGAGCGGACATCTGCCCCGTGAAGCGCTTAGCTGCAGGGCAGATGTCCACACCCGACTTGGTGCTTAGCCGGTGAACGGCTTGGCGGAGATGACTTCGACGGCAATTTCCTTGCCGTTCGGTGCGATGTAGCTCAGCGAGTCGCCGGCCTTGTGGCCATGGATTGCGGCGCCGAGAGGCGACTTCTCGCTGAAGACATCCAGATCCGTGCCGCCGCCGACCTCGCGGCTTCCCAAGAGGAACGTTGTCTCGTCGCCGGCAATTTTTGCTACCACCAGCATTCCCGGCTCCACAATGCCGTCATCCGCGGGAGCCTCGCCAACATGGGCGTCGCGCAGCAGCTCGGTGAGCTGGCGGATCCGCGCTTCGATCTTGCCCTGCTCTTCCTTGGCCGCGTGGTATCCGCCGTTTTCCTTCAGGTCACCCTCCGAGCGGGCCTGCTCAATCTTCTTGACGACTTCGACCCGTCCGGGGCCGGACAGGTCCGTGAGTTCAGCCTGAAGGCGGCTGAAGGCTTCCTGGGTGAGCCAGGCTGCGGGTGCGCTGTTAGGGGTAGACACAGGGTTTCTCCTTGGGCTGACAAGTAAGGCGGGTAAAGGCGGCTAAGTTTGCACTGGCAAGCAAATACCCCGCTGAAGGTTGCCACCGTAGTGCACGAGCACATGAAGTAGCCGTTCAAGCGGGGCAAGGTATTGATCCAGTGTAGGCAACATGGCGCATAAACCCAAGATGCGGACACCGCCGGTGGCCCCAGGATACGATCGTGCAGCTACGGGGCGGGGACGATCCAACAGCTGTCGACGATGCCGGAAACGGCCAGCGACTCGGTGCGCACAGCGGCTCGCTGCGCCGTCGTCCGCCCCTGATCAACACCGGAATCGGTGCCGTTAGGGCCAATCGTAACGACGTCCCAACCGACGATGGCAAAGCTCGAGCCCAATGCCTTGACGGCGCACTGCGCCGTGGCTGCGGGGTCCTTGACGACTTGAAAATCCACCTCGGTCAGTGTGCTGTCCTGAACCGAAAAGCCCACGTCTTTGCTGGTGACGGAGGGCTCCCCGCGACCCAAGGCCAGCCACGCGACAAAGATCAGCGTGAGGATTGTGAGGACGGTACCGAAGATGACTTTCCGGCGCCGCGTCCATTTGCGCTTGGGCGCACCGTAACGAGTGGCTACGCTGGTAGCTGCCGATGTTTCAGAAACGCTCACGAGATCCAGTTTATCGTTCTTCAGGCGGACGTTGATGCACACGTTCGCAGACCGTCGACAGGATACCGTCGGCGGATACCGTCCGTCCGACGCTGCCAGGCCCAGAGGTGATCAGGCCGGCTGTCTTTAGATACGGCGCTTACCAAGGAAAGGCTAAATATGAGTTCCGATCATCCGGGGGTCAGTCGTGCAGCCGCTGCACCTGCCGCGGCACCGCGGTTTGCTGCCGAAAAGGACAATTCCGGTCAAGGGCTGCGCCTGTTGGCGGTCCACGCCCATCCTGACGATGAGGCCAGCAAAGGTGCTGCCATGATGGCAAGCTACGTGGCGGAAGGAGTCGACGTCATGGTCGCCACCTGCACCGGCGGCGAGCGGGGCGGCATTCAGAACCCCGCGATGGCGGGGGATCCGCATGCAACCCGGGACATGGCCGGCGCGCGCCGTCTGGAAATGGCGGCGGCGGCAGCGGCGCTGGGGATCGGGCACGAGTGGCTCGGGTTTGTTGATTCGGGTCTGCCGGAGGGCGAACCGATACCGGAGCTCCCGTTCGGTTGCTTTGCCCGCCAACCACTGGAACGCGCAGCGGCACCGTTGGTGCGGCTGATTCGGCGCTTCCGTCCGCAGGTGGTGGTCAGCTATGACGAAAACGGCGGCTACCCCCACCCGGATCACATTATGGCGCACAAGGTGACGGTGGAGGCTTTCCATGCCGCCGGGAATCCGGACCGATATCCGGGAACCGGCGATCCGTGGGCCCCCGCGAAGCTATACTACGATCTGGCGTTCAATCCGGCGCGTTTCAAGGCCCTGCATTTTGCGCTCGAAGAGGCCGGCATCCAGTCGCCGTATGCGGAGCGGATCGCAGCCTGGATGGAGGCAGACACGGAAGGGCACCAGCCGCCCATGGGCAGGCACCCGGCCACTACGCAGGTGGACTGCGGTGACTTCTTCGGGGCCCGTGAGGCCGCCCTTCGCGCCCACGCCACGCAAGTGGATCCCGAGGGTTTCTTCTTCGCCGTCTCGGTGGATATGCAGAGGAAAATCTGGCCCTGGGAGGACTACTCACTGATCGAATCCCGGGTCCCCGCCCCGCTGCCCGAAAACGACCTGTTTGCTGGCCTACGATAGATGGGGGACAGCGGTGAAATGCCGGCCCCCGGTAGAGCGCCGCGGGGAACATAGAAAGACAGACTTTGCATAATTTGATTTTGGTGCTGGCCACCACTCCGCCCAGCGATTCCCCGACCATCCGTCCCGGCCTGGACCCGGATCAGGTCAGTCCCGGGTTCTTGGGTTTCCTCTTTACCTTCGGCGTCGTCGTCATAATGTTCTTCCTGATCCGCGACATGGTCAAGCGGATCCGCCGGGTCCGCTACCGGGCCCAGGTCGAGGAAGACGCGCTCTTGGGCCGCGAGGCAGCGGACGGCGATCGGGACGACGAAGCCGACGACGACGGCGGCCCGGTAGCCGGGCGGCGGACCTACCACGGAGGTGCCGGCGGCAAGCACGGCCCCGACGGGGACTTCCTTGGATCCGAAAGCCAGGACGATGGACCCGCAAACGGGGGCTGAGGGCACGCCCTCTTCGGGCGGGTCCAATACGCTCGCCGGTGAGCCGTCGGCCTACCTGCGGCAGCACGCCGACAACCCGGTGCATTGGCAGCCATTCGGGGACGCAGCCTTTGCGCAATCCCGCTCCAGGGACGTCCCGGTATTCCTGTCCATCGGCTACGCGGCCTGCCATTGGTGTCACGTCATGGCCCACGAATCCTTCGAGGATGCTGCCACGGCGGAATACCTGAATGCGCACTTTGTTGCGGTTAAAGTAGACCGAGAAGAGCGCCCCGACGTGGACGCGGTCTACATGAGCGCTACACAGGCCATCAGTGGCGAGGGCGGCTGGCCGATGAGCGTCTTCCTCACCCCCGACGGGCTGGCATTCCACGCGGGGACCTACTTTGGACCGATTCCCGCCGTCGGACGACCGTCCTTCCGTCAGGTCCTCGAGGCCGTGACTCAGGCCTGGCAGCAGCGGCGCGGCGCTGTTGAGCACAGCGCGGCCCAGCTTGCCGCCGGCCTAGCGCAAAATCCCGCGAACCAGATTGTCCAAGTGGCGCAGACTGCGGAACCACAGGTACCGGGTCTGCTGACCACCGAACTCCTTTCGGCGGCAGTCAGGGCCCTCGGTGACGCCGAAGACCCGGACGCAGGCGGGTTCGGCAGCGCGCCTAAGTTTCCGCCGTCGTCCGTTCTGGAATTTCTGCTCCGGCACGCTGCCGGCACAAGTCCCACCGCTGGCCAAGCCCGCTCGATGGCGGCCCGGACGCTGACCGCGATGACCGGTTCGGCCCTGTTCGACCAACTTGCCGGCGGCTTTTCCCGGTATTCAGTGACGGCGGACTGGTCGCTGCCGCATTTCGAGAAAATGCTCTACGACAACGCGGCGTTGCTGCGGGTTTGCGCGCACTGGCTCCGGCTGTCCGACGGGCCGGACTTTCCGCACGCAGACGCCGAACGAGTGGTTCGGATGACGGCCGATTGGCTGCTGGAAGCGTTGCGGCTGGACGGCGGTCCATTTGCGTCGTCCCTGGACGCAGATACCGTGGTCGACGGCGTACACCGGGAAGGCGCGACGTATCTGTGGACGGCGGGAGAGCTGGAGGCGGCCGCCGTGGCGGCGGGACATCCCGGAATGGGCAGGCAGCTCGGGCGGATGATGCACGTTGTCTCCTCGGACCCGACCGGCGGCGAAGCTGCGTCCAACGGCTCCGCGCTGCACCCCGGCGGCCGCCTCTTAGATGAGGACCGTCAGCGTTGGGAGCTGGTGGCCCCCGAACTGCTTAAACGCCGGCTGGCGCGACCGCAGCCGGAACGCGACGAGAAGGTGGTGGCGGGCTGGAACGGACTGGCCATCGCCGCCCTGGCCGACGCCGGCCTGGTGCTGGATGACCCCGCGTACATCCAGGCGGGGGCCTTAGCCGCGGATTACCTGGAAACCGTGCACTGGGACGGCGGGACGTTGCGGCGGGTCTCCCACGCCGGAACCGCACGGGGGATCGGCGGCCTGCTGGAAGACTATGCCTTCTGCGCCGACGGGTTGCTGGCCTTGTACGCCGCAAGCGGGACCGAGCGTTGGTACCTGCTGGCGGAGAAACTGATATTGGCAGCCACTGAGCGCTTTGTCCATGACGGCAAGGTCTCGGACACCACGCCCGAATCCGAGCAGGTCTTCAACGCCGCCGGGCGCCAGCTCTCCGCGGATCCATTCGATAACGCCACTGCCAGCGGGACGTCCGCACTCGCCGCAGCACTGGTCAGCTACGCCGGCTACAGCGGATCGGTGGCGCACCGAAATCTGGCACAGAGCCTGCTGGGCTGGCTGCCGTCCATTGTGGTCAGGGCACCCCGCGCCGCAGGCTGGGCCCTGGCCACGGCGGAGGCCCTACTCGCGGGTCCGCTCGAGGTCGCCGTCAGCGGTCCGGACACATCAGCGCGTGCGGAACTGGTGCGCATCGCGGCCCTGAATGCATCGCCGGGCTTGATTATCGCCGTCGGCACCGCGGAAAGTGCCGTGCCGCTATTGGCCGGGCGCGACGGCGGAGATTCGGCTCGAGCGTACGTCTGCCGAGAGATGGTGTGCCGGCTTCCTGCGGCAACGGCCGACGAGCTGCGCCAGGCACTAGGGGAATAGCCGAAGTCAGGCACGGACTGGACGTCAGGCACGGACGACGGCGAGCAGTATTGCCGCAAAGTGCGCGGCGAATCCCACCACGGTAAAGGCATGGAATAGCTCGTGGAAACCAAAATGCCGGGCGCTGAAGTTCGGTTTTTTGATGCCGTACACCACCGCTCCGGCAATGTAGAACGCTCCACCGAGACAAATCAGCACACCAGCCGGGACGCTGGCCGCGAAGAAGTCGGGCATAAAAAAGATTGCTGCCATCCCCAGCGCCACGTAAATCGGCACGTAAAGCCACCGTGGTGCACCGACCCACAGCACGCGGAACAATACTCCGGCCAGGGCTCCCACCCAGATCACCCAGAGCAGCAGCGTCGCCTTCGCGGAAGGTAAGAGCAGCGCCGACAGCGGCGTGTAGGAGCCGGCAATCACCAGCATGATATTGGTGTGATCCAACCGTTTTAACACGGCTTTCGTCTTCGGTTTCCAGTTCCCGCGGTGATATAGCGCACTCGTGCCAAAAAGCAGTACGCCGGTGACTGCGTACACAGCGGAGGTCACTTGTGCCAGCGGAGATGCCGCCACGCTGATCAAGATAATCCCGGCGATGACGGCCAGCGGCGTGGCTCCAGCGTGGATCCAGCCGCGCCAACTCGGCTTGATGTTCAGGGCATCGGCAATGGTGTCCGCCGCCGCCTCCAAGGGATGCTGCTCCGGCTCTGAATCAGGTCGCTTGAGCGATGCCGATTGACCGCGGCTGTTTCCCGGCTCAGCGGCGTTGGGGGAGGAAGGTGCGGCCATTCCGTTCACGATCAAATTGTAACGAAAATCGGGCCGTTCGGTGGGGACTGCGGCCGACCCGTAGTGCACAGGGCTCGACGCTGGAACGGAAGAAAAGTTTTTCAAAATTCTTTTCCACAGGGGCCTGTTTTGGGGTCTTTTTGTCGTGCTGATGTCAGTGTCTCCTCGTAGCCTTGAAGTAGTTGGAGATCAGCAGGATTTCCCGGCTTTTGCAGGTGCAGGTGCAGGTGCAGGTACAGGTTGTCGGTGCGGTTTGTCGGTGCGGGTTGCCGGGGCAGAGGGCTTGAGGGGTGGTGGGTGGTTGTGGAGATTGATCGGGAGAATCTGGCTCAGGTGCTGGCCGCGATCACCGCGAAGTATCCGCATCGGGTCCAGCGCGCAGGCCTGGGTTCCGGCCAGCCCGACGGCGGCAGCACTGCCGGGCGCGAGGCCAGCCAGCGCGATGCCGGCCAGTCCGACGGCGGCCAGCCCGACGACGACAGGTCGAATACCAGCGGGCCCAACGACAGCGGCGCTGCCAACCCGGCCGCTCCTGCCGCGCCTGCCGCTCCGGCCGGTCCTGCCGCTCCTGCCAATCCGGCAGCTCCGTCAGCTCCCGTCGGTCCTGCCGGTCTGGCGGGTTCGCTGGTTTCCGCTGGTGGGGTGGGTGTTGGGGAAGGTCTTCCTAGGGTGGGGCCGTCGGCGGGGATTGCGGCGCGGTTGGAGCTGGTTGATGTGTTGTTGGCGGAGGTTTTGGCGACGGATCCACAGGCAGTG
>JBBSSN010000052.1:0-10007 GCA_038242035.1 Actinomycetales bacterium | reverse complement strand
CGGGCATAGGGCGGATCTGCATCTGCTGAACGCCCCCGCGGCAACGCATCTGGCCTACCGTCCCGGGATTCCGCTGACCGCAGCCGTCTGGCGCGCCGGCGTCCGGCAGGGCCATCCCGCCTGAGGGACAGCGGGCGTGGCGGTGAGCGCTCGCCGCCGGTCAAACCTGCGCAGAGTTCAGAGCCGGGCGTGCGCACGCTTACAACCTGCGCGGAGCCAAGGCCCAGCCCTGCGCAGGATGATGCGGTCCTAGCGCCGCTTGGGCTATCTGAGATTGAAGATGATTAAACATCGCGAGAAACAATCATCACTAATCATTGAGTGCTAGACTGTGGACAGAATCGCAGCTTGCCTGCCCATCGGACCCAAGGAGATCTGACCAGATGACTGACATTGCCTCGACCGCCCCTATTTCCACCGTCACCGGTGCCGCTGGCCGCGGAAATGCCAACGGCGGCGCGCATATGGATGAAGAACTGAGCAGTCAGCCCCAGGTGTGGGTTCGTGCCATTGCGCAGGCGCTGGCGGACGGCAGGGAAGGGAGGCTATTGCCGGCCGACGGCGAACGGGTCGCCGTGATCGGCTGCGGTACCTCCTGGTTCATGGCGCAGAGCTATGCAGCGGCGCGTGAAGCTGCGGGCAGGGGAGTCACGGACCCCTTCGCCGCCTCCGAAGCGTTTTTGGGCGCGGACCGGGAGTATGACGCCGTCGTTGCCATCACTCGCTCTGGCACGACGTCCGAGGTGCTGGAGATCCTGACGCGGCTCAAAGGGAAGGTGCGGACCGTAGCGCTGGTGGGGGATCTGGACTCGCCGATTATGACGCTGGCGGACGCCGTCGTCGGACTTCCCTATGCCGATGAGAAATCCGTAGTGCAGACCCGTTTCGCCACCACGGCACTGACCTATCTGCTCACCAGTGTGGGCATGGACCTGAGCTCGGCGGTTGAGGACGCGAAAACCGCCGTCACTGCGCCGGTGGAGCAGGAGCTGATCGACGCCGAACAGTTCACCTTCCTTGGCCGCGGCTGGACCGTCGGGCTGGCTCATGAGGCGGGACTGAAAATGCGCGAGGCCGTGCAGGGTTGGACCGAGAGCTATCCGGCGATGGAGTACCGGCACGGGCCGATCGCCATTGCCGCGCCGAACCGCGTGACGTGGATGTTCGGCGAGCTGCCCGCGGGACTGGCCGACGACGTCGCCAAGACCGGTGCGTTACTACTCAACTCCGGGATGCACCCGCTGGCTGACCTGGCCCGCGTGCACCGTGTGACACTGGAGCGCGCCCGCGCCCGCGGCCTGGATCCGGACGCACCCCGCAATCTCTCGCGCTCGGTGATTCTGGACGCTGCGCAGTAAGCGACGGCTGGGTAACTCGATGCCAACCGACTCGATGCCAACCGACTCGATGCACGCCCGGTCAACGCAGGCCAGCGATCTGCCGGCGGTCCTGGCCTTTGACATCGGCGGCACGGACATGAAGACAGGAATCCTGGCCGGACCCATTGAGCCTGGCGACGCTGTAGTCCGGGATCTGCAGCGGTTCCCCACGCCGCGGTGTCCGGAGCCAGCGGCGGGCACCGGGTCTGCGGCAGACACCGGGTCTGCGGCAGGCACCGGGCCAGGGGAGGGTCGGGCAATGCACGACGACGCCGCGCCGGGCTACACCGCAGGCCGCGGCGATGCGATCGTGCAGCGGATCGTGGAGCTCACGGAGCGCTACCGGCGTAGCCATCCCGATATTGCACCGGCCGCTGTGGGCGTTACCGTCCCGGGGCTGGTGGACGAGGCGGCAGGGGTGGGACTACTCTCGGCGAACCTGGGCTGGCGGAACTACCCCTTCGTGGAGCGGCTTGAGTCCCGGCTGGGCCTGCCGGTGGCGTTCGGGCACGACGTCGGCATGGCCGGGGAAGCGGAATTCCGGATCGGCGCGGCCCGCGGCCAGTCCGACGTCGTCGTACTAGTGATCGGAACCGGGATCGCTGGTGCCGTATTCAGCGACGGGCGGCGTCTGGCCGGTGGCGGCTTTGCCGGGGAACTGGGCCACGCCATGGTTCCCGCCGCTGACGGTTCCCTGCAGATCCTCGAAGCCACCGGATCGGCCGGCGGCATTTCCCGCCGGTATGCACAGGCCAGCGGAACGCCGGTGAACGGCGCCCGGGACGTGCTGGAGCGCGCGGGAGCCGGGGACGTCCTGGCCGCGGAGATCTGGGCCGATGCGGTGGCCGCGCTGGCCTTCAGCATCGCCCAATGCGTGTCAATCCTGGGGACCGAAACCGTGGTGCTCGGCGGTGGGCTGGCGGAATCCGGGGAGGCCCTGCTGGCGCCGCTGGCCGAACGGGTGGACTCTCTCCTGACGTTCCATCGCCGCCCGCACTTGGTGGCCGCGGAACTCGGACAGAATTCCGGTTTGATCGGCTCGGCGCTGAAGGCCCGCGACCTGCTGACGCAACGACGGGGGGCGCTGTGAGCGACTCGGCAGCACCTGCCGGCCCAACACCTGCCGGCCCAACATCTGCCGGAACAGCATCTGCCGGAACACCGGGAGTCATCGTCACCGTCACGCCGAATCCCGCGGTGGACCTGACCTACACGGTGGCAGGCGTGCATCCGGGCGGTTCACACCGCGTGTCGGCTCCGCTCTCGCGCGCCGGGGGAAAGGGTATCAATGTCTCCCGGGTCGCGCACCAGCTGGGCTTTGAGACGCTGGCCATCGCCACTGCCGGGGGCAGCACCGGAGCCGAGTTTGCCCGGGAACTGGGCCGCAGCGGAGTCCCGCACCGGCTGATTCCGGTCGCCTCCGCAACGCGGCGGACTATCGCCCTGGTGGACACGGTCGCGGGGAATACCAGTATCTTCAACGAAGCAGGCCCCGAGCTCACCGCCGGAGACTGGCAGCGGCTCGCTGCCGCCGTCGCCGAAAGCCTCGGGACCGCGGGCGTGCTGGTGGGCTCGGGGAGTCTGCCGGATAAGGCCCCGGCGGATTTCTACCCGACCATGGTGGCGTTGGCTCAGCAGGCGGGCGTGCCGGCGGTGATTGACACGTCCGGGCCCGGTCTGCTGGCGGCCGCGAGGGCCGGGGCGGACCTGCTCAAACCCAATAATGAGGAACTCGTTGCGGCCCTCGGCGAGAGCGATCTGGTCTGCGCTGCGCGGAAGCTGGTGGGAATGGGGGCACGGATGGTGCTGGTCAGCGCCGGAGCCGACGGCATGCTGGCCTTTGACGCCCGAAGCCCGGATCGGTACCTGAGCGCCCGGCTGCCGGAAGCGCTGCAGGGAAACCCGACCGGGGCCGGGGACGCGGCCGTGAGCGCCGCCGCCGTCGCGCTGGCCTCCGGCATCAGCGATACCGAAGAAATCCTGCGGCGCGCCACGGCCTGGAGCGCGGCCGCGGTGCTGATGCCCGGGGCGGGCGAAATTTCCCCGCAGTATCAGGACTTAGCCGCCCGGCTGATCGTCAGCGGACATACCACCAACAACGCAAGGACACCATGGGACTGACCCCGACACGGAAATTAATGGATGCGACCGCGGCCGCCGGGACCGGGCAGGGTGCGTTCAACGTTATCCATTTGGAGACCGTCGAGGGCCTGGTCGCGGGGGCGGAGCGGGCCGGGCTGCCGCTGATTCTGCAGATCTCGGAAAACTGTGCCAAATACCATGGCGGTCTTGAACCGCTGGCACTGGCCACGCTCGCGGCCGCCCGCGCCGCGTCCGTTCCGGTTGCGGTGCACCTGGATCACGCCGAGGACGAGCAGCTGGCCTATCAAGCGGTGGAGCTGGGTTTCGGATCCATTATGTACGACGGCGGCGGCCTTGAGTATGCTCAAAACGTCGCGGTGACGCGGCGCGTCACCGACTACGCACATGCCCGCGGTGTGTACGTCGAGGCCGAGTTGGGGAAGGTGGGCGGCAAGGACGGAGCGCATGCGCCCGGCGTGCTGACCGACCCGGACGAGGCTGCGGCGTTCGTGGCCGCCACGGGCGTGGATGCGCTCGCCGTCGCCGTCGGCTCTTCGCATGCCATGACGGAGCGCAGCGCAGCGCTGGATCTGGGCCGGATTACGGCGCTCAAGGCGGCTCTGCAGGTGCCGCTGGTATTGCACGGCTCCTCCGGGGTTCCGGACGATGCGATCGTGGCAGGGATCGCCGCGGGGATGACCAAGATCAATGTCTCAACGCACCTGAACGGGTTTTTCACCCGCGCCGTGCGTGGGTATCTCGCGGCCAATCCCGCCGTCGTCGACTCGCGGAAGTACCTGCGCGCCGGTCGGGACGCACTGATTCCGGAGGTGGCGCGGCTGCTGCGTTTGTTCGCTGATGTGCCCCCGGCCGGGGCTGAGCCGGAGTCCGGTCCGGTCCGGATGTCCGGGCAGTCCGGCGAATGAACCGGACCGAACGGCTGAATGCGATCCTGGATTTATTGGCGGGTTCCGGACAGATCGAGGTGGAAGAAATTGTCTCACGCCTCGGTGTTTCACCGGCCACCGCACGACGAGACCTCGATTCGCTGGCCAACGAGCGGCTGCTCACCCGCACCCGCGGTGGGGCCGTCCAGGGCTCTGTCGCCTACGACCTGCCCGGGCGCTACAACCGCGACGACAACGGGGAGCAAAAGCAGCAGATCGCCCGCGCCGCCAGCGCCCTGGTGCCCAAAGGTGCCGTAATCGGGCTCTGTGGGGGAACCACCAGCACTGCGCTGGCGCAGATCCTCTCCACGCGGGCGGACCTGATGGAGCATTCCATCAGACCAACGTTGACCGTGGTGACGAACGCGATCAACATTGCCGCGCAGCTGGTGGTCCGGCCGAACTTCAAGATCATGGTCACCGGGGGAATCGTCAATCCGCGGTCCTATGAATTGGTGGGCCCGTATACGGACATCATCCTGCAAAAGGTGGCGCTCGATTTTGCGTTCATCGGTGTCGACGGGATTGATCCGGAGGTCGGCCCGACCATTGACGACGAAGGCGAAGCGACTGTTAACTCCCTGATGGCGCGGCGTGCGTCGGAAGCCTACATGCTGGCGGATTCGTCCAAGATCGGCAAGCGCGCCTTTGCCACCATGGAGGGTTATCACTTCCACAAGCTCATTACGGACCAGGGAATCACCGCCGATGAGCTGGAAGCGTTCCAACGGAACAAGATTGACGTGATCGTAGCCCCGGGCGCCTGACGTGGCACTGGACGGGAACGGCCAGCAAATACCGGCAAGATAGACGTATGAACTCGTCAACTGGAACTTCACGTCTGGGGCTGCGCGTCGAAGTATGGATTGTGCTGGGACTTTCGTTGGGTCAGTCAGCCGTCTACGCGGTCGTCCAGCTGCTGGACAAGCTGTCCCGTGCGCCGCTGGCCCAGGGGACGTCAACCCTGAATACGGCACAAAGCTCCCGGGAGTACTTCGACCTGACGTATCAGCTGCTGAGCATTGTCTTCGCGCTGGTTCCGGTGGTCCTGGTGCTGTACCTGCTCTGGCAACCCGGACAATCCGCCTTCCAAAAGCTCGGGTTCACGCTCCGGCGCCCCGGCCGGGATTTCCTTTGGGGTCTGGGGCTGGCGGCTCTGATCGGCATCCCGTCCCTGGGACTCTATGCAGTCGGGCGGGCGCTGGGCGTTACCACGGAGATAATCCCCAGCGCCCTCAATACCTATTGGTGGACGGTGCCGGTACTGGTGCTGTCGGCCGTCCGGCATGCCATTGTTGAAGAGGTCATCGTCGTCGGATTCCTGCTGGAACGCTTTGGCAGGTTCGGCTGGTCAGCGATGGCAGCGGTATTGACCAGCTCGCTGCTGCGCGGCAGCTACCACCTGTACCAAGGGTTCGGCCCGTTCGTGGGAAATTTCGTGATGGGTCTGATCTTCTGCTGGGTCTACCGGCGCTTTGGCCGGCTTACGCCGCTGGTGATTGCGCACGCGCTGCTGGATATCGCAGCCTTCGTAGGCGGCCCGGCGCTCGGGTTTGGCTGAGACCGGTGCCTCCGCACCGACAAAGGGGCGTGCCCGCCACGACGGTGCTGCGCAACTACGTCCTCGCGGGGCGGCCCCGTCGTCGGCGTATTTGGACCGGGCCGGACGGGGATTGGGCCGGTTGAAGACCGGGCTACCCGCAGATGCGGCTAAATAGTGACAAACCCGTTCGCGGTCTCGAACGTGACGCTCATGATACCCGGCGTGCCGCGCGGCGCGATCCATTCCACGGCAACGTCATCCAGCGGCTTCTCCACGGGCTCGCCGAGCCACTCCGTGACCCTTTCGGCGCTGCCGGCAATGGTCAGCTTGGTCAGCCTGACGTTTGTCGGGTTGGCCAGCGATGGGTGCAGGGCCGGGTCGCCTTCCCACTTGAGCATGTAGGGAACCTGGGGATCGGCGATGAGCCCCTTGATGCCGATCTGCTGCCAGATGAGTTCCTGCCCGTCCGGGAACTTCCGATTGCCGGGAACGGCGCTGCGGCCAAGGCGTTCTTCGAAGGGGGAGAGGTCATCAACGGCGACACACCAGCCCATCCAACCGCCGCCTGCGGCCGAGCGTGCGCGCACGGCCTGTCCGAAGGGAGCCTTGTCCGATGCCGGGTGTTCCAGCACCTCCACGACCTCCAAATAATGGTGGTCCGTAAGCGGAAAAATGATGTTGCGGGTTCCGAACCGGGGATGAACTCCACCCCGCACGCGTTCAATACCCAGGGCATCGGAGATACGGGCGGCGGTGGCGGCCAAACCATCTGATTCACAGGCGTAAGAAACATGATCCATGCGCATGCCGTTCATCTTGGCACTTTGTGAGGAGCGTCTCGAGTTAGGTGCGGCTTACCAAGGTGGGATCTCCGTTCGCGATTCCGTGCGGTAGATCGTACGGGCGCCGTGGAAACGTCACATTCGCGTCATCTTATTGCCACCATCGGCATGGCAGCAGCACACTGGTTTGAGGTCATGAGTGCCAGCGACAAGCCCCGGCTCGCTGGCCGGCAACCCTCCACTGCGGTGGGGTGCCCCGGGTGAAGACCAGGCCTTAGCCAGACGGTTAAGCGCAAGCGCAGGTCACAGGACCATCTTGGCTCAGCAGAGCGGGCATTTCCCCTGCTGCCCTCGGATGCATCCGGTGTCCCCAGTTACCAGGAGCCACCCATGAGCAACGCATGGTCATTTGAAACCCGTCAGATCCACGCGGGCCAGGAACCCGATGCCACCACCGGCGCCCGGGCACTGCCGATCTACCAGACCACCTCCTTCGTCTTTCCCAGCACGGAAAGTGCGGCCAACCGGTTCGCGCTGACGGAGCTCTCCCCCATCTACACCCGGATCGGCAACCCCACCCAGGATGCCGTCGAGCAGCGCATCGCCAGCCTGGAAGGTGGAATCGGCGCGCTCCTGCTCTCCTCCGGACAGGCCGCGTCCACCTTTGCGGTGCTCAATATTGCCCAGGCGGGGGACCACATCGTCTCCAGTCCCAACCTCTACGGCGGCACGTTCAATCTCTTTGCGCACACGCTGAAGAAGTTCGGCATCGAGGTCACCTTCGTCGCGGACCCGGACAATACCCAGCAGTGGCGCGACGCTGTCCGGCCGAACACCAAGCTCTTCTTCGGCGAGGTGGTGTCCAACCCGCGCCAGGATGTATTGGACATCGACGGCATCAGCGCCGCCGCACACGAGGCCGGTGTGCCGCTGATCGTGGACAACACCCTCTCCACACCGTACCTGATCCGGCCGCTCGAGTGGGGCGCCGACGTCGTCATTCATTCGGCCACGAAGTACCTCGGTGGCCACGGTACCGCTATTGCCGGCGTGATTGTCGACGGCGGCACGTTTGACTACACGACGGAGCCGGAGCGGTTCCCGGGCTTCAATACCCCGGATCCCAGCTACAACGGCCTGGTCTACGGGCGCGACCTGGGCGCGGACGGAGCGCTGGGAGCGAACCTCTCCTACATCCTCAAGGCCCGGGTGCAGCTGCTTCGCGATCTGGGATCCGCCGTCTCACCGTTCAATTCGTTCCTGATTGCCCAGGGCCTGGAAACGCTGAGCCTGCGCGTGGAGCGTCACGTGGAAAACGCCGTCAAGGTGGCCACCTGGCTGGAGGCCAACGAGAACGTGGAATCCGTCGCCTATGCCGGCCTGCCGTCGAGCCCGTGGTTTGAACGCGGCCGCAAGTACGGGCCCAAGGGCACCGGCGCCGTCATCGCCTTCAACATCAAGGGCGGCCTCGAAGCCGGGAAGCGCTTTGTGGACGGGCTTGAATTGCATTCGCACGTGGCAAATTTGGGCGACGTCCGCTCGCTGGTGATCCATCCGGCGTCCACAACCCATGCCCAACTCACGCCGGAGCAGCAGCGCGCGGCCGGAGTGGAACCCGGCATGGTGCGGCTGTCCGTCGGGCTGGAGAACATTACCGACATTCTCGCGGACCTTCAGTCCGGTTTCCGGGCGGCGAAAACGGCGTGAGCGCCCCTGCTCTGCCTGAGTTGCCGGTCGACACCCCGGTCGCGACACGGGCGCCGCTCACAACGGCCGACGGCGGGGTGCGGGCCGACGGCGGGATCCAGTATGCACGGATCGGCGAGCTTGACCTGGAGGCCGGCGGACGCCTGCCCGATGTCACGCTCGCCTATGAAACCTGGGGAACGCTGAACGCCGATGCGTCCAATGCCGTCCTGATTGCGCACGCACTCACCGGCAGCACCCACGTTTCGCGCGGGAATTCCGCCGACGACGGCTGGTGGGAAGGGCTGGTGGGCCCGGGCAGGGCGATTGATACCGACAGGTACTTCGTGGTCTGCGCGAATATGCTCGGCGGCTGCTACGGCAGCACCGGCCCATCCAGCATCGCACCGGACGGGCGGCCGTGGGGATCCCGGTTCCCCTTTGTGACCCTGCGCGATTCCGTGCAGGCGGAGGCGCGGCTTGCGGACCAGCTGGGTATCACTGCCTGGTATGCGGCCGTCGGTGGGTCCATGGGTGGAGCCCGTGCGCTGGAGTGGGCCGCAACGCTGCCCGCCCGGGTTCGCCGTTGCGCCGTCGTCGCCGCCTGTGCAGCCAGCACGGCGGAACAGATTGCGTTTGCGCAGGCCCAAGTCCTCGCCATCCGGCTGGACCCGGACTTTGCCGGCGGGGATTATTACGACGACGCCGCACCAGTCGCCGGACTCGGGCTGGCACGCCGGATTGCCCACATCACCTACCGGTCCGAGCCGGAAATGTCCGCACGTTTCGGGCGCAGCGCGCAACCAGGGGAGACACCGGTGAGTCAGCGGCGGATCCGCAACATCGCCGGTTCGTCCGCGGGGGAGCGGTACCAGGTGGAAAGCTACCTGGACCATCAGGCGCAAAAACTCGCCGGACGCTTCGATGCCAACAGTTATATTGTGATCACCGAAGCCTTGATGAGCCACGACGTCGGGCGGGGCCGGGGTCCGCTGCGGGACGCATTGGCGGCCGCTGCCGACGTGGAATTTCTGGTCGCAGCGGTAGCGAGCGACAGGTTGTACTTCCCCGTCCAGTCGGATGAACTGGCCGCGGCGCTGCCCGGAGACGTTGCCGTGCACACCATAGAGTCCGGGATCGGCCACGACGGTTTCCTCACTGAGACCAACGCCGTCGGGGAGCTGTTGCGCGGAACCTTCTTCGCTGACTCATCGTTTGCGGAGCACCTGCCGTTTTGAGGCTCGTAGGGGACATGTGCTGCTCAATTGAGGAACGGGTCAGCCGATGCTGGCCGGGCCAGCGGATCTCAGCCGCGCAGAATGTCTGCGATTTCAAACCAAGACGGTGTAAATAACCAAGACGGCGTAAACATCGACGCGGGATTCGGAGCGGGCATAACAGGTTCCTTATCTCTGGGTATCGCTCGTATTATTCCCCGGCTCCGGGCGGCATCCCGGGGCCAAAGATCGGACCCGCCGTCGGCCGTTTCGCACTGACCCCGTCGCCGGAGGACTGATGGCGTACCCGTCGGAGCACCCAGGGGACAAAGAATTCGCGTGCCCAGACCAGGTCCTCCGACCGGGCCGTG
>JBBSSN010000051.1:0-10043 GCA_038242035.1 Actinomycetales bacterium | reverse complement strand
GTCCCCGGGATCGGCCCCAAGGTTGCCGGCCGTATTGTCCTGGAACTGAACGGAAAGCTGCTTCCCGAAGGTACCGGCGCCGGCGCTGGTGGGTCGGCCGCGGCCGGTGTTGCCGGCCCCGATGCCTGGAAGCCGCAGGTGATCGCCGCGATGACCGGGCTGGGCTGGTCCGAGAAGGACGCCGCAATGAGCATCGATAAGGCGACGGCGGATGATCCGGTCCTGCTGGAAGACGCCAACGTGGCGGCGATTCTACGGGCCACCCTGCGCTGGCTTGGCCAGGACGTCGCCCGCGCACCGTCCGCGGGGAGGGTGGGCGCACGTGGCTGAGCCGGAGCCCGGGGCGGAGGCCACCCGCTCAGTGGTATCCCCGCAAGCAGTCCCGCCGCTGGCGGGCGAGCCGGAGGAGCGGGTCATTGAAGCGGCGCTGCGGCCAAAGAATCTGCATGATTTTGTCGGCCAGCAGCGCGTCCGCAAACAGCTCTCGCTGGTATTGGAAGCCTCCCGCCTGCGGGGCCGCAGCGCCGACCACGTCCTCATGTCCGGCCCGCCGGGGCTGGGGAAGACCACGTTGGCGATGATCATCGCGGCAGAGATGAACGCACCCTTGCGGATCAGCTCAGGGCCTGCCATCCAACACGCGGGTGACCTGGCGGCAATCTTGTCCTCGCTCTCCGAGGGCGAGGTTTTGTTCCTGGATGAGATTCACCGTATGTCCAGGCCCGCGGAGGAGATGCTCTATATGGCGATGGAGGATTTCCGGGTGGACATTGTGGTGGGCAAGGGCGCCGGCGCCACGGCCATCCCGCTGGAGCTGCCGTCCTTCACCTTGGTTGGTGCGACAACGCGGGCCGGGCTGCTGCCGGGGCCGCTGCGGGACAGGTTTGGTTTCACCGGTCACCTGGAGTTTTACTCCGTCGCGGAACTGGAACTGGTGCTGCGCCGATCGGCCGGGCTTCTCGATCTGTCCCTTACCAGCGCCGGATTCGCGGAAATTGCCGGACGATCCCGCGGCACGCCCCGGATTGCAAACCGGCTGCTGCGCCGCGTCAGGGACTGGGCCCTGGTCCACGCGGTGTCCAGTATTGACGCACGCACGGCCTCGGCCGCGCTGGATATGTACGAAGTTGATGCCCGTGGTCTGGATAGATTGGACCGCTCGGTATTGCACGCCCTGATTACCAAATTCAATGGCGGCCCGGTGGGACTTTCAACCCTGGCCATTGCCGTGGGGGAAGAACCGGAAACAGTGGAAACGGTAGCCGAGCCGTTCCTGGTCCGTGAAGGGCTGCTCGGCCGGACTCCCCGTGGGCGGATCGCGATGGCGCCGGCCTGGGCGCATTTGGGTCTGCAGATGCCGCCGGGGGCCGTGGGAGCGGCGCTGCAGCCACTGCTCCCGCTCGAAGAGGAGATCTGTGCCGAAGATTTCTCCGCTGACGGTTTCTCCAGCTGAAT
Organism: Actinomycetales bacterium; assembly: GCA_038242035.1. Classification (GTDB taxonomy): domain Bacteria; phylum Actinomycetota; class Actinomycetes; order Actinomycetales; family Micrococcaceae; genus Arthrobacter_M. The sequence continues at coordinate 8,588 of JBBSSN010000051.1, read as the reverse complement.
TCTCCGCTGCAGAGGTGCCCGGTGCGCAGTTTCCGCACCGTTTCGATGGGGCATGAAGCGGATGCTGGAAAAAACAGTTTAGACTGGTATGACTCCCGGCACGTTGTTCGACTATGCCGGAACCCATCGACTTAAACGAACGGACCTCAGCTGTGTTCACAAGCATTCTGGCCGCAGACCAACCACAGGCGGGCGGCTTTGACCCTATGACACTGATCCTTTTCGCACTTTTCGCCGTTGTCATCCTAATGATGTTCCGCCGCCAGAAGAAGGCAAAGGCGACGCAGCGGGAGCAGCAGGCGAAGCTGGCCACGGGCGTGTCCGTGATGACAAACTTCGGCCTGTTCGGCACGGTGCTCTCGATTGATGACGCCGAGAACAAGGTCGTCCTTGAACTCTCGCCGGGCAATACTGCAACGGTTCACCGCCAGACCATCACTAAGATCACCGCCCCTCACGAGGCTACCTCGGAGGTTCCCGACGATGCATCGTCCCTGATGGGGATGCCGTCCGACGGACAGGCTGATCCGCACCCCCGGGCCCATGGCGAGAACGGTCCAGCTGAAGTCAGCGAGAGCGCCGACGAGACGATCCTGCGGCTGAACAAAGACAACAAAAACGACAACTAGTCTCATCCAGGCGAAAAGTTCCCGCGGGAGCTACGGCGCATGTGCCGCTCCGGTCCTTAGGGCTGGAGCGGCCGCGTTGCGTCGGAAGCCAGTGACGAAGAGAAAGATCCACTGATGGCACGTACTCGTCCGACATCGATGGCCCGCAGGACACTGCTGTGGCTTGGGATTATTTTTATAGCACTCGCCATGCTGCTCGGCGGTGGCTCCATCTGGGGCCACGCCAGCTGGGCGCCCAAGCTTGCCCTGGACCTCGAGGGCGGCACGCAGATGATTCTGACGCCCAAGGTTCAGGGCGGCCAGTCGATCACCGATGAGCAGCTGAACCAGGCCGTGTCGATCATCCGGCAGCGCGTGGACGGAACCGGCGTTTCGGAAGCCGAAATCAGTACCCAGTCCGGGCGCAACGTGATTGTCAGCCTGCCGGGGACGCCGTCGGCGGAGACTCGTGAGCTGATCAAGGCCTCTGCAGACATGTCCTTCCGACCGGTCATCACGATTGGCCAGGGAGCTGCCACTCCGGCAGACAAGCTGCTGGCACCGGATAAGCTGCCGGTTCCAACGGCTGCCCCGTCGAATGCCAGCGACCAAAACTGGGTCGACGCAGCACTGTACAAGACCTTCGAGACCACCAGTTGTGTCCCGCCGGTGACCGAACCGCCTACCAATGCTGACCCGGTGAAACCGGTCGTTTCCTGTGACCTGGCTTCGGGAGCGAAGTACATACTCGGTCCGGTGGAGGTTCCGGGTAAGGACATTAGCGACGCCAACTATGGGCTGCAGCAGGGCGCACAGGGCGCTACCACCAACCAGTGGTCAGTGAACCTGAAGTTCAACAGCGAAGGCGCCACCAAGTTCCGCGAGGTTACCTCCCGGCTCAATAGCTTCCTGCAGGCAAACCCACAGGACCCGCGGGCGCAGTTCGCGATCGTGCTCGACGGACGGGTTATTTCCGCCCCCGTCGCGCAGGCCGTTATTGCGGACGGCAACTCCTCCATCACCGGCAACTTCACCGAAGCGTCAGCGAAGTCCCTGGCGGATAAGCTCAAGTTCGGCGCCTTGCCGATCAGCTTCGATATCCAAAGCGAACAACAGATTTCTGCGACACTCGGCGGTCAGCAGCTTGAAATGGGTCTGCTGGCAGGCATAATCGGTCTGCTGCTGGTGGTGGTTTACTCACTGTTCCAGTACCGCGCCCTCGGCTTCGTGACCATCTTCTCGCTCGTGGTTGCCGGTGCCCTGACCTACCTTGCGATAGCCATCCTGGGCTGGACGCAGAACTACCGGCTTTCACTCGCCGGCGTGGCGGGCCTGATCGTGGCGATCGGCCAGACGGCGGATTCATTCATTGTCTACTTTGAGCGTATTCGTGACGAGCTCCGCGACGGTCGCGGCCTGGTTGCCGCAGTGGAGAATGGCTGGCGGCGTGCCAAGCGCACGGTCCTGGCCTCCAAGGCAGTGAACCTGCTTGCCGCCGTCGTCCTGTATTTTGTTGCGGTCGGGAACGTGCGCGGCTTCGCGTTCACGCTCGGCCTGACAGCCATCGCGGATCTGATTGTCGTGTTCATGTTCACGCATCCCACCCTTCAGCTGCTGGCACGAACCCGGTTCTTCGGCGAGGGCCACCGGTTCTCCGGCCTGGATCCCAAGCGTCTCGGGGCGGTTCCGCTGTACCGTGGGGCGGGCCGGTTCCGCGAGCCGGTGCAGATCTCACTCGGAGCCAAGGGCGGCGCGAAGTCAGGTTCCTCTTCCGTCACGAAGGGTAAGAATGCCGGGGCGCTGGCGGAGGCGGAGCGCCGGCAGACCATCGCTGAGCGGCGGCTCACCGCACGGCAGGAACAAATGGCCGGCAGCAGGGGCGCCGGTTCGCCACCCCCGTCCAAGGGACCGCAGGATGCGGCCAAGGAGAACAAGTCATGACCAGTTTCGCCACCTTCGGCAATGAGCTCTACACGGGCAAGCGCTCGTACAACTTCGTCGGCAAACGCAAGATCTGGTTCACCATTGCGGCCGTAGTAGTGATTCTTTCGATCCTGATGCCGATTATCCGCGGGGGGTTCAATCTCGGCATCGACTTCCGCGGCGGCTCGGAATTTACCGTCTCGGATGTGAAAAACACGGATGCGGGCATCGGCGTGCGTGCCGTGACGGACATTGTTCCGGGCACCGTCCCGCGGGTTGCCAACATCGCCGGTAACACGATGCGGATCCAGACGGACAAGCTCACCGATGATGAGACCCTCAAGGTCAAGGCGGCGCTGATCAAGGCGTACGGGGTCAACGAGGATCATGTGACCTCGACCTTCGTGGGCCCCACCTGGGGAGCGGACGTGACCAAACAGGCCGTGATCGGGTTGATCGTTTTCGTGCTGCTGGCCACCCTGCTGATGGCGTTGTACTTCCGCACCTGGCGCATGTCTGTGGCCGCCATTATCGGCCTGCTGGTGGTGATGTTTACCACAGCGGGACTGTACTCTGCCAGCGATTTCGAAGTGACGCCGTCGGCCATTATCGGTTTCCTGACAATTCTGAGCTATTCGCTCTATGACACCGTGGTGGTCTTTGACAAAATCCGGGAAAATACGGCAGATGTGGAAAGCTCCACGCGCCGCACCTTTGCCGAGGAAGTTAATCTGGCCGTGAACCAGACGCTGGTGCGTTCCATCAACACGATGATGGTTGCCGTTCTGCCGGTGGCGTCGGTGCTGTTTATCGGCGCCTTCCTGCTCGGCGCTGGAACCCTGCGGGATCTGTCGCTCTCGCTGTTCATTGGCATTATTGTCAGCACCTTCTCCACTGTCTTCATTGCGGCTCCGATGTATGCGTGGCTGCGGATGCATGAGCCGTCGCTGGTGAAGCAGGCCAAACGGGTATCCCAGCGTCGCGCGGCGGAAAAAGCGGCCGAGACCGTACGTGACGATTCCTCAGCGGTCACGGCTTAGCCCTCCGCCTGCCCGTCACCGCAGCGATGAAGCGGGTTTAGAATAATAAGACTCCATTTTTGGACGGTTCGTGAAGAGCTGGACCTCAGGAGTATGGGCCCACAGAGAAGGACACGGCAGTGAACGAGCAGGGCGGCGCGACCGGCAAGGTGGTGGAACCGGCTGCGCCGGAGCCGCAGCAGCCGGCAGCAGCGCCCGCGGACGCGGCGGATGTGGCGGACCTGGCGGTTCGGCAGGCCGGTCAAAGTCCGGCGGAACTGCGCCCGACGTTTCCTGGCCGGCGGGAGCGCACCCGGGCACGTTTGGCGCGCTTGACCGGGCGTGGGAGCAGCGGCTATTCGCCGATCCTGGAACCGCTGCTGCGCACGGTTCGGGCCAACAATCCGAAAGAGGATTTTGACCTGATCCAGCGTGCTTTCGTGGTTGCCGAGCGAAGCCACCAGGGACAGAAGCGCAAAAGCGGCGACCCGTACATTACGCACCCGGTGGCCGTTGCCACGATTCTGGGTGAGCTGGGCATGTCCGGCAGTACCCTCGCCGCGGCCCTGCTGCACGACACCGTGGAGGACACGCCCTACACGCTCGATCAGCTCCGCGCGGAATTCGGCGACGAGGTCGCCATGCTGGTGGACGGTGTCACCAAGCTGGACAAGGTCACCTTTGGTGAGTCCGCGCAGGCGGAAACGGTGCGCAAGATGGTCGTGGCGATGGCCAAGGACATCCGGGTACTGGTGATCAAGCTCGCGGACCGCCTGCACAACGCGCGGACCTGGCGCTTCGTCTCCGCTGAATCCTCCGGCCGCAAGGCCAGGGAGACTTTGGAAATCTTTGCCCCGTTGGCCCATCGGCTGGGCATGAATACGATCAAATGGGAGCTTGAAGACCTTTCCTTCGCCGCACTGTATCCGAAGGTCTATGACGAGATCGTGCGGATGGTGGGGGATAGAACCCCGGAGCGCGAAAAGTCCCTGGCGGTCATTCGCAACCAGATTACCGAGGATCTGCGCACGGCCAAGATCCATGCCACTATTACCGGCCGGCCCAAGCACTACTATTCCATCTACCAAAAGATGATTGTCCGCGACAAGGACTTTGACGATATTAACGACCTGATGGGCGTGCGGATCCTGGTCGACTCGGTCAGGGACTGCTATGCCGCGCTGGGGCAGATGCATTCGCGCTGGAGCCCGCTGCCCGGCCGGTTCAAAGACTACATCGCGATGCCCAAGTTCAATATGTATCAGTCCTTACACACCACCGTGATCGGCCCGGACGGCAAGCCCGTGGAGATCCAAATCCGGACCTTGGAAATGCATCAGCGCGCCGAGTACGGCGTCGCGGCGCACTGGAAGTACAAGACCCAGCCCAAGGGCGGCCCCGCCGTCAGCGTGGGCGGCGACGACATGAACTGGCTGCGGACGCTGGTGGATTGGCAGCAGGAAACCCGGGATCCGGGTGAATTCCTGGATTCGCTGCGGTTTGAAATGAATGCCCGGGAAGTCTTTGTTTTCACACCCAAGGGCGAGGTCATGGCGCTGCCGGCCGGGTCCACTCCGGTGGACTTTGCCTATGCCGTGCACACCGAGGTGGGCCATCGCACCATCGGCGCCCGGGTGAACGGCAAGCTGGTTCCGCTCAATAGCGAACTGAACCACGGCGACTGGGTGGAGATCTTTACCTCCAAGGCCGAGGGCGCCGGCCCCAGCCAGGATTGGCAGAACTTCGTCAAGAGTCCGCGGGCACGGAACAAGATCCGCCAATGGTTCAGCAAAGAACGCCGTGAAGAGGCCGTCGAAAAGGGCAAAGAGCTCCTCACCCGTGCCATGCGCAAGCAGAACCTTCCGCTGCAGCGCCTCATGACCCACGATGCCCTGCTGGCAGTAGCCCAGGATTTCCGGTATGTGGACATCACCGGACTGTACGCCGCCGTCGGTGACGGCCACACTTCCGCCCAGTCCGTCGTCGAAAAGCTTGTCGAATCCCTCGGGGGCCATGACATCGCCGAGGACGAAGTCGCCGAAATCGCCGCTCCTGGCGTGCCGAGCCGGCCGCGCTACTCGGACTCCGGCGTGATCGTTCACGGCATGGGGGACGTGCTGGTGAAACTGGCGCGTTGCTGTACGCCGGTGCCGCCGGATTCGATCGCGGGGTTTGTAACGAAGGGCTCGGGCATTTCGGTGCACCGATCCGACTGCCGCAATCTGGCGCACCTGAAGAATGAACCCGAACGGCTGGTGGACGTGGAATGGGCGCCCACCCAATCCAGCGTCTTCCTCGTGGAGATCCAGGTCGAGGCTCTGGACCGCAAGAGCCTGCTCTCGGACGTGACCCGGGTTCTCTCCGAGAACCATGTCAATATCCTCGCCGCCAGCGTCCACACCTCCAGCGACAGGGTCGCCATCTCCCGGTTCGCCTTCGAAATGGGGGATCCGAAGTACCTGCATCACGTGCTGAGCGCGGTCCGGCGCATCGACGGTGTCTTCGACGTCTACCGCACCACCGGATCGCAACGCCGGGTCTAAGCGGCGCAACGCGTTTCAGCCGGCAGAATCTCTAGGCTCCTCCAGCAGGAACTGTATCCGGTCCAGCGCCGCCTGTTTGTGCGGCACGCGTTGACAGGACTGCAGGGCCTGGCGGATCAGGCCGAGCGGGCAGTTCAGCGCCGGGTCCGCGGCGAGTGCCCGCAGGGCCGGCAGCGCGTCCACAGCGGGCACATGGATAGCCAGGTCGACGGCGGTCCGCAGCGGCGTCGTGACAGGCATAGTACCGATGACGGCAACATCAAAGCGGCTGAGCTTCACCTCGTGCAGAGTGCAGCCGCTGCCGGGCAGCAGCGCTCCGGCCCGATGTCCGCTGTCCACCAGCAGGGAAATGGCAGCTCCGGGGCCCGAGCAACCATAGATCCAGGCAGCGCTCAGTCTCCCGGCGATCCCGCGACCGGCGAGGTTTGCGGGCGTGGCCAGCGCCAGGGCCCTGCCGCGCAGGGCAGGCGTGATGGCGGTGCCGGCCGGGATATACGCATCCCCGAACACCGGCAGGAGAATGGAATCCAGGAACATGGCCTGCAGAGCGGTACGGCTAAAGTGCCGGCCGGGCGAGAGTACGGTGCCCATCCCTTGGGACGGCGGGGTAGAGCTCTGTGCAGGCATCTACCCAGTCTGCGGCCCGGCGCCGGCAAACAAAAGGTCCGCGCAGGATGTGTGGAAATCTCCCCGCGCAGACCTGTTGCCGGGCACCATTGAGGCCGGGACCGGAAGGCATTGGTCCTTATTCGAAGTCTTCGGCGGCCTTCTGGATTTGTTCCAGCCACAACTCACGCGCCGCCAGAGCTTCCTGTGCCTTCTTCAGCTTGCGCTGATCTCCAGTCTCCTCGGCCGCCGCCAGATCATCACGCAATGCCGCAATGGTGGCTTCGAGCTGGCTTAGGGCGCTGCTGGTGCGGGCCTTGGCCTCAGGATCGGTGCGGCGCCAGTTGTCCTCTTCAGCCTTGCGGACGGCGTCCTCCACCACACGCAAGCCAGCTTCTGCGCGCTGCATGTCCGCACGGGGTACCTTGCCGGCCGCTTCCCAGCGATCACGAATGGACTGCAGCGATTTCTTGGCAGCGGCCAGGTTCTGGATCGGAAGGAGCTGCTTCGCCTCGGCGATCAGCGCTTCCTTGATCACCAGATTTGCCGAGAATTCCTGATCCAGCTCTTCATTGATGCTCTGGCGGGCAGCGAAGAACTTGTCCTGCGCACCGCGGAAACGAGCCCACAGTGCATCGTCGTCCTTGCGGCTTGCCCGCGGCGATGCCTTCCACTGGTCCATCAAACGGCGGTATTCAGCGGCGGCGTAACCCCAATCGGTGGAGCTGGACAGGGCCTCTGCCTCCGCGATGATGGTCTCCTTGGCGGATTTGGCTGCGGAGTTATTACTGTCCAGCGCCGAGAAGTACGCGCGCCGGTGACGGTCGAAGACGGTTCTGGCCGCGCGGAATCTCTTCCACAAAGCTTCTTCGGTATTGCGCCCAAGGCGCATCCCATTCTTCTGAGCGGTCTTCCACACTTCGAACAGCTCGTTCATCCGGGAGCTGCTGGTTTTCCACTGAATGCTGTCCGGGTCTTGACCGGAGATCTCTTCGGCCTCGGCAACGATGGCTTCCCGGGTTTTGAGCTCCACGGCGCGGGCGGCCTGGTGCACGGAGCGTTCGGCCGATTCCAGGGCCTTGATACTCAGGTCCAAGGAGTCCAGACGGTGTTCGGCGCCGCGGATATCTCCCACCGCATTCCGCTCCGCCAACTGCTCCCGCAAGTGCCCAACCGTCTTGTGCATGTCGGCCGAAGGTGCCTTCGCCTCGACTCGCTGCTCCAGCAGCGTGATCGCTGCGGCGACGTCGTCGAATTTCCGTGCGAAGTAGGACAGCGCCTCATCGGTGCTGGCCCCGGGAAATTGACCAACGGGCTGCTCTTCACCGTCGATCAGTACATAGACATGACCGTCTTCTTCGGCCCGTCCCCACTTGGCGGCGGTCGCCAGCGACATTCCGGTCAGCGACGTGACGGTTAGAGTCGGCGCCGGGACAGTCCCGTCGGCGTGCGGGAGAGGTACTGCCGGGCGTGGCCGCGCGGCGAAAGCCGCCGGAGACGGGATCTGCCGTGCAGCAGCTGCCGGAGCCGGAACCGTCCGCGGAGCCGGGTCTTCAGCCGCCGGAGCCTCGGCTGCCGGAGTCTCAGCCTCCGGAACCTCAGTCACTGGAGCCTCGGCTGCCGGAGTTTCAGCCTCCGGAACCTCAGTCACTGGAGCCTCGGCTGCTGGAGTCTCGGCTGCCGGAGATTCAGCCGCCGGAACCTCAGTCACCGGAGCCTCGGCTGCTGGAGTCTCGGCTGCCGGAGATTCAGCCGCCGGAACCTCAGCCACCGGGGCCTCGGCGTCTAAAGTCCCGGGAGCCGGAGTCTCGGCTGCCGGCACCTCCATTGCCGTTTGGTCGGCCTCGTCCACCGGGTGGATCCTGGCCATGTCGTCGGATTGCTGACTG
>JBBSSN010000050.1:0-10200 GCA_038242035.1 Actinomycetales bacterium | reverse complement strand
TGGCTGGCACGCCGCCCGTGAATGGCGATTGTGGACCGAACCGCGATCTTAAGGTCGGCATGGACAATTTCGTATGTCGAGAAAAAAGTTTCGCCGAAAGTATGGCGCGGATCACAAGTTCCTGTTAGTGTCATCTTCAGCCAAAGGCGGGCATCCCGGATGTGAATGTTATCTGACGGGGTTGTTATCTACCGGGCGTAACTGAACCTTCATACTCATTGAAGCTGCCGGGCCGTCAAAAAGACCCGCCGTTACTCCGCGTATCCGCCGCGCGGCCGGGCTGCTTCTGACGCAAGGAAGTCGCCACCATGAAATCTGCATTAAATGCCACAGCTGACCTCGAGACCTATCTGGTCCAGGCCATTGATCTGGCCACCCGGAACGTCCACAATCACGGAGGCCCTTTCGGCGCCGTCGTCGTCACCGCCTCGGGACAGGCCTTTGAAGGGCTAAACCGGGTCACGGCCACCAACGACCCCACCGCTCATGCGGAAGTAACCGCTATCCGAGCAGCCTGCGCCGGAACCGGTACCTTCGATCTGACCGGGGCCACCCTGTACACCAGCTGCGAGCCATGCCCGATGTGCCTGGCCTCGGCGCTGTGGGCCCGCGTCGATCAGATCATCTTCGCCGCCGACCGGCATGACGCCGCCCGCGCCGGATTCGATGATGCCGTCTTCTATGACTACTTCGAAACCCCGGTGGAACTGCGGTCAATGCCTGTCCGGCGGCTCGCTCCCGCGGAAACGAGCCCGCTGGCGCCGTTCGAAGCGTGGCTGGCCAGCGACACTCGGATCGATTACTAGGCGCCGGTGATCCCAATGACACTTCAGACTCAGACCGCCAAAGGCGAAGAAAATACCGACACCACCGGCACCACAGGAAAACAAGGAACGAAACGCGGACTCGCACGCTCGTTCGACCGCTACTTTGAAATCAGCGCACGCGGCTCGAACGTGTTCCGCGAACTCCGCGGTGGCCTGGCCACATTTTTCGCGATGTCCTACATCGTCGTACTCAATCCGCTGATCCTCGGCAGCCCGGACGGCTCCGGTCACACATTGGGTATCCCCCAGGTTGCGGCCGTCACCGCCGTCGTCGCCGGTGTTACCACAATTGTGATGGGGATCTGGGCGAAATACCCCTTCGCGCTGGCCGCCGGCCTCGGGGTGAGCGCCTTTGTCTCATCCACCATCGCGACCACTAAAAACCTGACGTGGCCGGAAGTGATGGGGCTGGTACTGATCGCCGGTATCGTCATGTTCGTACTGGTCCTTTCCGGACTCCGGGAGGCGGTGATGAAGGCCGTCCCCACCGGGCTGAAGACCGCGATCGTGGTTGGCATCGGCCTCTTTATCGCCATTATCGGCCTGGTAAATGCCGGTTTTGTCCGTCGCATGCCTGACGCCGCACACACCACCGTGCCGCTGCAGTTGGGCCAGGACGGCAAACTGTTGGGGTGGCCAACCCTGGTATTCATTTTCGGGCTGATCCTGACCATCATCCTGGTGGTGCGTAAGGTCAAGGGCGGCATCCTGATCGGCATTGTGGCCACCACGCTCTTCGCCATGGGTCTGCAGCTGATAACCAATACCCCGTCCAGCGTGAAGGATCCCTCCGGCTGGTCGCTCATGATCCCGGCCGTCCCGGGCCAAATCTTCTCCTTCCCGGATCTGTCCCTGATCGGGAAGGTGAACCTCTTCGGCGCTTTCGCCCATCTGGGTATCATGTCTGCGCTGCTGCTGACCTTCACCATCCTGCTCAGCGTGTTCTTTGATGCGATGGGCACCATGACCGGGCTGGCCAGCGAGGCGGGGCTGGTGGACAAGAACAAAAACATGAAGAACGCCAACCGGGTGCTGCTGGTCGATGCGGCAGGCTCCGTTGCCGGTGGCTTCGGTTCAGTCTCGGCGAATGAGATCTTCGTCGAGTCGGCCGCCGGCATCGGCGAGGGGGCGCGCACAGGCTTGGCCAGTGTGGTCACAGGAGCGTTGTTTCTGCTGGCTGCCTTCTTCACGCCGCTGGTCGCCATCGTGCCGTTTGAGGCGGTAGCGCCGGCGCTGGTGATCGTGGGGTTCATGATGGCCTCGCAAATCCGCAATATCGATTGGTCGGACTTCGGTATTGCGATCCCTGCGTTCCTGACCTTCATCCTGATGCCGTTCACCTACTCGATCGCCAACGGTCTGGGGGCCGGATTCATCGCCTACGTGATCATCCGGGTCGTCCAGGGCAGGGCAAAGGAAGTGCATGTCCTGATGTGGGGAGTCTCGGTGGCCTTTGTTATCTACTTTGGTATCGGTCCGATCCAGCAACTCCTCGGCCTCCATTAGCCGATCTTGCCCCGCTGGGCCACACTGCACGCGGGTGCCGGTTTCAAGGGCCGGCACCCGCGGAGGAGGAATAATACAGTCATGTTGGATCTTGTGGATTCCCTGCTGGACCTGCTGGCGCAGTCCGGCGACGGCCGCCCGTGTGCCGTCGCCACCATTGTGGGCGCAACGGGTTCGGTGCCGCGGACGGTGGGGACATCCATGCTCGTGAGCCCGGACGGCGCGGTGACGGGCAGCCTTTCCGGTGGTTGCATCGAAGGGGCCGTCGTCGAAGCCGCACTGGAAGCGATTGCCAGCGGTGAGCCGGGCCGGCAGTTCTTCGGCTTCAGCGATGACGACGCGTTCGCGGCCGGGCTGACCTGCGGCGGCTCCCTGGAAGTGCTGGTGCAGCCGGTGTTCCCGGAGGACGGGACGGGCCGCCGGACAGAGGGCGAGGTGAAAGAGGGGAACGACGGCGGCACTCACCGGCTGATGGCCGGTGCGCTTGCGGGCCTGGCCGGGCTCGGGCTGCAGTCCCCGGCTGCGCTGATCCGGCGCATTGACACTGTCCGGCGCATTGACACTGTCCGTCGGGGTGCCGACGGACAGAATGCTGACGGTCAGGAAGCCTCAGGTCAGGATGCCGTTGGTCAGGAAGCCTCAGGTCGCGGATCTGCCGGCTGCCGGACCGGGCGCTGTAGCGCCGTCGTCGTTCTTGAACCGCAAAACGTGCAGCCGCAGACCCTGGCCGCGGGGCTGACCGCGCTGCTGGGGGATCAGTCTTTGGTGGAGAGCGCCTCTGCGCAGTTAACGGAGCTCCTGCATGCCGGCTGGACTGGGCAGCTGCGGTTGAGCGCTGATGGAGTCCACTGCACCGATGGAACAGGAATATCCGGGGAACCGGCAATGAGAGACCAGCCAAGCAGGGAACCGGCGCCATCCGGGGCACCGATCACATTATTCGTCGAAACCCGGCTGCCGGCTCCCCGGTTTGTGATTTTCGGAGCCAATGATTTCAGCGCCGCGTTGTTGCCCGCCGCACGACTGCTCGGCTACCGGGTTACCCTCTGCGACGCCCGGCCGGCATTCACTCGGCAGCAGTGTTTTCAAATCGCTGACGAGGTGGTCACAAGCTGGCCGGACCGTTATCTGCGGGCCGAAGCAGCAGCAGGACGAGTGGATGGGCGCAGCGTGATTTGCGTGCTCACCCATGATCCGAAATTCGACATCCCGTTGCTGATCGCAGCGCTGGAGCTGGAGGTGGCGTACCTGGGGGCGATGGGGTCCCGGCGCAGCGACACGCAGCGGACGGATGCCCTGCTCGCCGCCGGTGTGCCGCAGGCACGGCTGGACCGCCTGCATTCACCGATCGGCCTCGACCTTGGCGCGGTCAGCCCGCCCGAGGTGGCCGTTTCCATCACCGCTGAGATTCTGGCCGTGCGCGCCAATAAGGAGACCTTCGGGCCGCTGCGCCATGGCGCGGGTCCCATCCACGGCACAGCCGGCATAAACCGCACAGCCAGCATGAACGGCACAGCCGGCATAAACCGCACAGACATTGTCGATGATGCACCGTTAACCACTGTTTCCGTGCAAGCCCGCGGACCACTGATGTTGAGGATTTGAGGAGATTGGCATGGATATGAACACCATCGAATCCACCATCCGGACCACGGACCCGGGCTGCTGGCGGCCGGGCGACGCCTGGTTGGCCGGCGGAACCGTGCTGTTTTCCTATGGGAGCAGCGTGTTGCGCCGTCTGTTGGATATCAGTGCAGCAGGCTGGACGTCGATCACAGTCAGCGAGGACGGAATTGAGCTTGCCGCCACCTGCACCATCGCCGAGCTGTACGCACTGCCGGAACAGGCCGAGCTGCCGGCGCAGGCCGAAACGCCGGTACCGTCGGGCTCACCAGGGCAGCCCGGTCTGCTGCCGCAGTGGCCCGCGCTGGCGTTGATCCGCCTGTGCTGCGATTCCTTTGTGGCCTCCTTCAAGATCTGGAACATGTCCACCGTGGGCGGCAACCTCTGCACCGCGTTACCGGCCGGCCCGATGACATCGCTGACTGCAGCGCTGGATGGAATCGCCACGGTCTGGACGGCCGACGGCGGCACGCGTGCCGTGGCGGTCGAAGACCTGGTGATCGGCGACGGCGCAACGTCCCTTGCCCCGGGTGAACTCTTACGCAGCATCACAGTGCCGGCCGCAGCCCTGCGCTCGCGGACCGCCTTCCGTCGGCTCTCGCTCTCCAACCTGGGACGATCCGGAGTGCTGCTGATCGGCCGGCGGGATGAGGACGGTGCGTTCGTGCTGACCGTCACCGCCTCGACGAAGCGACCGGTCAAGCTGCGCTTCGTGGCCTCGTCGACCGTGCCGTCGTCGACCGTTGGAACCGACGACGGCGGACTGCCAACCGCCGCTCACTTGCGCGCGGCACTTGACGAGGCGATTCCGGACGAGCTGTATCATGATGACATTCATGGCCTGCCCGCGTGGCGCCGGGACATGACGTATCGCTTAGCGGAGGAAATCCGTGCCGAGCTGATGACCGATTCTTCCTCTATGACGGGGGCATAAGCCATGGCTGGGCAGAAAAACGGAATGGAAATCAACGGCGCGTTTACGGATGCCCAACCCCGCCCGGGACAGTGCCTGCGGACTTATTTGCGGGAACAGGGCAACCTGGGCGTCAAAAAGGGCTGCGACGGCGGCGACTGCGGAGCGTGTACCGTGCACGTGGACGGGAAGCCGGTGCACAGCTGCATCTACCCGGCCGTCCGGGCCGAGGGCCGGGAAGTGACGACGGTGGAGGGACTGGCTGGGCCGGACGGTCTGCACCCGATGCAGGAGCAGTTCCTGGCCGCGCAGGGGTTCCAATGCGGCTTCTGTACCGCCGGCATGCTGATGACGGCTGCCACTTTTAATGCGGAGCAGAAGCAGAACCTGCCCCGGAACCTGAAAGGCAACCTTTGCCGCTGCACGGGGTACCGGGCCATCGAGGATGCGGTCTGCGGTGTCAGCCATGTCAGCACGACCGGGCAGCGGGCGGGAGATAACGTGGGCGCCCCGGCCGGACTGGCCGTGGTCACCGGGAAGGCGCGCTTCACGCTGGACGTCCCGGCGGGGGAATTCCCCGGTCTGCTGCATTTGAAGATACTGCGCTCGCCGCATGCGCACGCCCGCATCCTATCCTTTGACGCCGCTGAAGCCCTGACGGTGCCGGGGGTGCAGGCGGTTTTCACCCACGAAGACGCTCCCGCGCAGCTTTTCTCCACCGCCCAACACGAGGGGTATCTGGACGATCCGGATGATACCCGGGTGCTCGACGACGTGGTCCGCTTCATCGGCCAGCGCGTCGCCGCCGTGGTCGCGGACACCATCGGCGCGGCGGAGGAGGGCGTGCGCCGGCTCCGCGTTCACTACCAGGTGCTCCCGGCGGTGTTTGATCCGGAAGCAGCCATGAGAGAGGGCGCGCCGGTGATCCACCGGGAAAAGGAGTCGCTGCAGGCCAGGATTTCCCGGCCGGAGAACAACGTGGTGGCGGAACTGCACAGCCACTTGGGCGATGTGGAGGCCGGGCTTGCCGCCGCGGACTTCGTGCACGAAAACACCTACCGGACGCAGCGCGTGCAGCACGCTTCGCTGGAAACGCACGCCTCCATTGCATATTTTGACGACGCCGACCGCCTGGTGCTGCGCACCTCAACGCAGGTTCCGTTCCTGGTGCGCCGGGCGCTCTGCCGTGTTTTTGACCTGCCGGCGGAGAAGGTCCGGGTGATCTGCGAACGGGTGGGTGGCGGATTTGGCGGCAAGCAGGAAATGCTGACCGAGGACATCGTGGCGCTTGCGGCGCTGAAGCTGCAGCGGCCGGTGCAGCTGGAATATACGCGGGAGGAACAATTCACCGCGGCAACCACCCGGCACCCCTTCCGGATTAAGGTCAGCGCCGGGGCGCGGAGCGATGGCACGCTGACGGCGCTCGCCTTCGACGTGCTGACGAACACCGGTGCGTACGGCAATCACGCCCCCGGTGTCATGTTTCACGGCTGCGGGGAATCCATTGCCATCTACCGGTGCGACAACAAGAGGGTCGACGCCCAAGCCGTGTATACGAACACGGTCCCGGCGGGTGCCTTCCGCGGTTACGGCCTGAGCCAGATGATCTTCGCCGTTGAATCTGCCATGGATGAGCTGGCAGTGGGCATCGGGATGGACCCGATGGAGTTCCGCCGCCGCAACATTATCGCCAAGGGTGATGTGATGCTGTCCACGCAGCCGGAACCGGAGGAAGACGTGATCCTGCATCCGGATAGTTACGGGCTGGATCAGTGTATTTCGCTGGCAGCCGAGGCGTTGGCGCGCGGTCGCGAACGTGAACGTTCCGCCGGAGTGGATGATCCTGGCCCGAGGTGGCTGGTTGGCGAGGGATCCGCGGTGTCCATGATCGACACCGTGCCGCCGCGGGGTCATTTTGCCCATTCCACCGTAGCGCTGCTGCCGGACGGGCGTTATCAGGCGAGCGTGGGCACTGCGGAATTCGGCAACGGCACGACGACGGTGCACGCCCAGCTGGTTGCCACCGCGCTGGGGACCACGGCGGATCGGGTGCGGATCGTGCAGTCCGATACCGACGTCGTCGAACATGACAGCGGCGCGTTTGGTTCCACCGGCACCGTAGTGGCCGGAAAGGCATCTCTGGCGGCTGCGGAGGAACTGGCACGGATGCTGCTGAAGTTCGCGGCCGTCAGCAGCAGCGCGGATGTCTCCGACTGCCGGCTGGACGCCGGCACGGTCATTTGCGCCGGTGTCTATATTCCGCTGGCGGAGCTGTACCGGCAGGCCGAAACAGCAGGAACGCCGTTGGTGGCGCAGGGCCAATGGGCCGGCAGCCCGCGTTCTGTTGCCTTTAACGTGCACGGTTTCCGGGTCGCAGTGCATTCGGGCACCGGCGAGCTGCGCATTATGCAAAGCGTGCAGGCCGCCGATGCCGGTGTGCTGGTGAACCCGATGCAGTGCCGCGGCCAGGTGGAGGGCGGCATTGCCCAGGCCTTGGGGGCGGCGCTGTATGAGAACGTGGTGATTGGCTCGGATGGGGCCGTGGAGACGAAGATTTTCCGGCAGTATCATCTGCCCACGTTCGCCGATGTGCCGCGCAGCGAGGTCTACTTCGCCAGGACCACGGACGAGTTGGGCCCGCTGGGCGCTAAATCCATGAGTGAGAGCCCGTTCAACCCGGTGGCGCCCGCCTTGGCCAATGCAATCCGGAACGCTACCGGAGTCAGGTTCTCTGAGCTGCCGCTGGCCCGGGACAGGATCTATCTGGGCCTGCGGGAAGCGGGTTTGCGGGAAGCGGATCTGCGGGAAGCGGGTTTGCGGGCTGCCGGTTCAGCGCAGCAGGTGCAGCCCGGCGGGAGTATCCACGTCCGCTCCGTCGGACAGGTCGCTGCAGTCGATTAGATCCACTAGGCCGGGATTGGCGCGCAGGAATGCGCGGGCGCCGGAATCCCCGGCTGCCAAAGCTGCTGCCTGCCGGGCCAGGGACGAGTCAAGCAGGACCGGATGGCCGCGGCGCAGGACGCCTGCCCTACCGTATCCCGCCGCTGTGACCCGTCCGGTCTGGTGCGCGTCCAGCAGCCGGGCCACCATCCCGGGGGTGAGTCCGGGCTGGTCCACGAGCGCCACCAGCACATTGTTCCCCACAGTGGCCGCGCCAACGCCGAGTCGAAACGACGTGCTCATCCCCTCGTCCCAGTCCGGGTTTTCCAGTATGCGGTAGGGCATCAGCTGAGTGTCGGCGCTGACTCTCTGCGCCTCGGAGCCCAGGACAACACTGACGTCCGCACAGCCGCCGGCGCGAAGCACTCCGGCGAGGTGCTCAACGAGCGTGGTCTCTCGGAACCGGAGCAGCGCCTTCGGGCCCCGACCCAGTCGGCGGCCGGCGCCCGCAGCCAGCAGGACCGCCGTCGTCATCTTGTCAATGCGCATACTTCATCATCGCCCCTCGCCGGTGAGCTTAATTGCCGGTGGGCTGGAACGATGCCATGGCAAATTATACGGCATACGGCCCGCCCACCCGCCCGGCGCGAGCGCGTCGCAGCCTCTCCAACTGCCGCTGGCGCGTCAGCCGGAGCCTCTGGCAAGCGAGCCCCGAGGGCCCCGACGCGAGCTTGCGAGCGTTGGGAAGGCGCGCAGCGCTAGCTGTCGCCGCCTGCCCCTCCGGTGGTGCCGGCGTTGACATTGAGCAGCTGGTATTTTTCCGCGGCCATAGCGGGCGCCGAGGCGTCGACTTCGCCGCGCTTGGCAAGCAGCTGCAGCGTCCGCACGACGACGGAGTGCGAGTCGATCTTGAAGAACCGGCGGGCTGCCTGCCGCGTATCGGAGAAGCCGAACCCGTCCGCGCCGAGTACGGCATAATCGCCGGGCACGAACTGCCGGATCTGGTCCGGGACGGCCTTCATGTAATCGCTGACGGCGATGACCGGCCCGGCGCTGTCCCGCAGCGAGGTGGTGACGAACGGAAGTCGAGGCTCCGCCGTCGGGTTCAGGAACTCCTGCTCCTCGGCGGCCAGGCCGTCGCGGCGCAGCTCGGTCCAGGACGTCACGGACCAGACATCGGCGGAAACTCCCCAGTCCTCGGCGAGGATCCGCTGGGCTTCCAGCGCCCACGGCACGGACACACCGGAGGCCAGCAGCTGGGCGCGCGGCCCTTGGCCCGCCGCCGGAGCCAGCAGATACATCCCTTTCAGGAGCGCCTCGACGTCCAGACCCTCCGGCTCGGAAGGCTGGGTGATCGGCTCGTTGTACACGGTGATGTAATACATGACATTCGGATCGGAATGCTTTCCACCGTACATCCGCTCCAGTCCGGCACGCATTATGTGGCCGATTTCGTACCCGTAGGCCGGGTCATAGGTCACCACTGCCGGGTTCGTGGAGGCCAGCAGCGGGGAATGCCCGTCCGCGTGCTGCAGACCTTCGCCGGTGAGCGTGGTCCGGCCGGCGGTGGCACCAATGATGAAGCCACGCGTCATCTGGTCGCCGGCCGCCCAGAAGGCGTCGCCGGTGCGCTGGAAGCCGAACATCGAGTAGAAGACGTAGACGGGGATCAGCGGTTCGCCATGCGTAGAGTAGGACGTCCCGGCCGCCGTGAAAGCAGCGACGGACCCGGCTTCGTTGATTCCGGCGTGCACGATCTGGCCGGAGACGGATTCCTTGTACGCCAGCACCAGATCGCGGTCCACGGACAGGTAGTTCTGGCCGTTTGGATTGTAGATCTTCGCCGTCGGGAAGAACGCATCGATCCCGAAGGTCCGTGCCTCGTCCGGAATGATCGGCACAATCCGGGCGCCGAACTCCTTATCCCGCATGAGTTCCTTGAACAGCCGGACGAACGCCATGGTAGTGGCGGCCTGCTGCTTCCCCGAACCGCGCTTGGCGATGTCGAAGCTCTTCGATTCACTCACGGCCAGCGCCTTATGAGCCGCACGGCGTTCCGGCACGGAACCGCCCAGCTGTGCGCGCCGTTCCATCATGTACTTGATCTCCGGCGCATCCATCCCCGGGTGGTAGTACGGCGGACGGTACGGATCCTTCTCCAGCACCTCATCGGAGATGGGGATCCGCAGCAGATCGCGGAAGTCCTTGAGGTCCGCCAGCGTCAGCTTCTTCATCTGGTGCGTGGCGTTGCGGGCCTCAAAGTGGGTACCCAGCCCGTAGCCCTTCACGGTCTTGACGAGGACCACGGTGGGCTTGCCCTTGAACTCCGTGGCGGCCTTGTACGCCGCGTACACCTTGCGGTAATCGTGGCCGCCGCGCTTGAGATTCCAGATTTCGTCGTCGGAAAGGTCGGCAACCATTTCCTTCGTCTGCGGGGTCTGACCGAAGAAG
>JBBSSN010000049.1:0-10230 GCA_038242035.1 Actinomycetales bacterium | reverse complement strand
GTGCTGGCGCTGGCCGGGCCCTCGGTCGGGACGACCTGGAACACCGCGGTCCGGCGGTTCTCGCTCAGGGCAGCAGGTACCGCCGCGACGACATTAGGGACCGTCCGCAGTTCACCGGCCACCTTCAGCTCCAAAGCCTGGGCATCGATGGCGCTTAACCCGGCAGGCAGGGAGCCGACAGCGATGATGGGCCCGTTGACGCCCTCGCCGAAGTTCTTCCCGATCAGGTGATAGGCCTGGTAGGCGCTGGAGTCAACCGGTTCGGACCCGCCATCCGGCAGGGCGAGCCGCAGACCCGCGGCCGGGACGGCAATAATGCCGAGCGCGACGACGGCCGTGACGAGAGTGAGCACGGGGTGTCGGGTAACGAACCCGCCCCAGCCCCTGCCGCTCTTGGCCGTGTCCGCAGCGGTGTCATCGGCGGCGCTGACTTTGACGTGCTTTGCCTTGGCCTGCCGGGTCTTGGCCCAGGCGCGTTTAGAGATCAGTCTGGGCCCGATCAGGCCCAGCAGTGCCGGAGTAAGGGTCAAGGCCACGATGACCGCAACGGCGACGGTGGCCGCGGCTGCGATGCCCATCACGCCCAGGAACGGCAGCCCGGAGACGGTCAGGGCGGAAAGCGCAATGACCACCGTCAGCCCGGCAAACAGCACGGCGTTACCCGAGGTGCCGGTGGCCTTCGCCACCGACTCCTCAAGGGCCATTCCGGCCAGCAGCTGCTGCCGGTGCCGGTTGACAATGAACAGCGAATAATCGATTCCCACGGCCAAGCCGAGCATCAGTGCAAGGATTGGCGAGATTGAGGACATCTCGACCACGCCGCTGAGCGCAAATCCGCCGCCCACCCCAACGGCGACCCCGATAATGGCCATGATGAGCGGCAGTCCGGCGGCGACCATGGTGCCGAGCATGAGGATCAGCACGGCAGCGGCCACGGCGATGCCAATCACTTCAGCCGTACCGAAGATTTCTGAGACGTCCTGGGTGATTTCCTTGCTCGGATAGACCTGCACACCGGATTCTGCGGCCTGCTGCACCGCAGCCTGGAGTTGGGTGCGGACCTCGGGGGTGAGGCCGTCGATCGCACCGGTGAACTGGATCCGGGCGATCGCGGCCTGGCCGTTAGCGGAGACGAAGCGGATGGCCTGCGAGGCCGTGGCCTGCTCCTTGCTCAGTTCGAGGGTGGCGCGCTGCCGCGCAACTTCGGCCACGCCGTCGTCGTACGCCTTTTTGTTCTTGTCATATGCAGCCTGGCCCGCTGCCAGCTGCTGCCGGCCTGCGTCGATCCGGGCCTGCGCAGCGGCCAGCTGGGACTGCTGGGCGGCGGTGCTGGCGCTGCCCGATGATGCTGCGGCAGCCTTCTGCTGGTCCAGCTGCTGCTGGCTCGCGTTTAGGTTCTGCGCCGATGACGTCAACTGGGCCGCGGCGGCGTCAAGCTGCGGTTTGCCGGCATCGAGCTTGGCTTGGGCATCGGTGAGCTTCGCTTCGCCGTCGGCAATCTGGCCGGCGGCGCCGTCGAGGGTGGCCTGCGTGCTGAAGGGATCAGTGACGCCGCGGACGTCCTGGACCGTCGCAGCTTTTTTGAGGGCGGCGCTGATGGCGTCCTTCTGGGCCTGCGTGAAGGGAGTTCCATCGGCGCTCGCGAAGACAACGCTGCCGCTGCCGCCGGAGGATTGGGGCAGATCGGCCTTGAGCTTGTCGGCCACCTGTTGGGTTTCGGTGCCGGGGATCTTGAAGCTGTTGGACGTCTGGCCGTGGAAAAGCAGCGCAGAACCGCCCACCAGCACCACGATCAGTGCCCATGCGGATATCACCCACCAGTGGCGTCGGGCAGCGAATTTGCCGAGGCGGTAGAGCAGCAAGGCCATGATGTTTCCGTTTCTTGATGGGGTGAATTTTCAGCTGCGGTGGATGTTGGCTGCACTGAAGCAGAAGTCAGCTGTGGAAGCCATCCCGCAGGTGGCCGATGGCACTGACAAGAAGCTCCCGAAGCTGTGCGAGCGAGGTGGGGCTGATGTCCTCACCGTGGCGTCGGAACCAAACCTCGACAGCCGCGCGCCCGCAGGCAATCACCGACTGGACGAGGGCGTGCAGGTAGAGTTCGCCACTGACATCCATGCCGCTGGCGGCGTCGCCTTCGAGTACGGCCAGGCGGCTTCCAATCGCGGCGATGATTTTGCTGCTGCAGTTATCCCATGCCTCGAGCTGGAAGCGCGAGAGCTGGGCGTCGCCCTGGGTGAGTGCGAAAGTTTCCGCCAGAGTGGCCAGATCCTTGGGCGCGACGGCGGTCAGCGCATGTTGCGCGGATTCAAGTAACGGCTCGTCCTGCGGGCGCAGTAGGAGTTGCTCGATGACCGTGTCCAGATATTTCTGCGTGAAACTGGCGATGGCCGCTTCCGGGCTGGAGAAGTAATTGAAGAACGTCCGACGCGAAACGCCTGCCGCATTGGCGACGTCGTCGGCGGTGAAACCGTTCATGCCGCTGGTCCGCAGCAGCTCCAGCGCCGCCGTCGCTATGGCCTCCCGAGTGGCGGCCTTGTTCAGCTCACGCCGAGACGGGGTGATAGGTTCGTCGGCCGTGGTTGTCATGGTTCAACGATAAGCGCTCGTTGCACTCGGTGCAACTTGTGCAGTCAGTGCAGCGGCTGCGGGGGGTGCAGCGAGTGTGGTTGCTGCCGGGGGTTTAACTTGCACCGTCCCGCCGAACGCGCAACGTCCTGCCGAACGAGCAACGTCCCGCCGGTCGGGGACCGGCGGGACGGGCTTCTCGGGATGGGCAGCGGTACAGATTTTGCCGTCGCCGGCCCTTCTAGACGCGGGTGAGGTCCCCGGCGCGGGCACTCGTCGCGTCGGCGGCATCCGCCGCGCGGGCCACATCGGCGGCGTCCTCCGCAGGGGTGTCGTCGGCGAACGGATCGCCGTTGCGCGGAGCGTTGTAGAGGGCCAGATCCAGGATGCCCTGGCGCTTGGCCACGATGGTCGGAACCAGCGCCTGGCCTGCAACGTTGACAGCGGTGCGGCCCATGTCCATGATCGGATCGATCGCCAGGAGCAGGCCGACGCCCGCCAGGGGCAGGCCCAGGGTGGAGAGCGTCAACGTGAGCATGACGACGGCGCCGGTGGTTCCGGCGGTTGCAGCGGATCCCAGCACGGAGACCAGGACGATCAGCAGATATTGGCTCAGTTCCAGGTGGATCCCGAAGAACTGGGCCACGAAGATGGCGGCGACGGCCGGGTAGATGGCCGCACACCCGTCCATCTTGGTGGTGGCACCGAGCGGGACGGCGAAGGATGCGTAACCGCGGGGTACGCCGAGGTTGCGCTCCGTGACGCGCTGGGTGAGGGGCAGCGTACCGATCGAAGATCGGGAGACAAAGCCGAGCTGAACGGCGGGCCAGACACCGGAGAAGTAGGCCCTGACGGACAAGCCGTGGCTGCGGATCAGGATCGGGTAGACCACGAACAGCACCAGCACGAGCCCGACGTAGATGGCGACCGTGAATTTACCGAGTGAACCGATGGTGTCCCAGCCGTAGCTGGAGACGGCGTGGCCGATCAGGCCGACGGTACCGATCGGGGCGACGCGGATGACCCACCAGAGCAACTTCTGGATGACGGCGAGGGCGGAAGCGTTGAGCTTCAGGAACGGGTCCGCCGCCTTGCCGACCTTCAAAGCGGCGACGCCGACGACGATGGCGATCACCAGGATCTGCAGCACGTTGAAGCTGATGGACGTGGTGACCGTTCCGCCCTGTGCCACGGTTGAGTTTGCGCCCAGTCCGAGGAAGTTCTTGGGGAAGAGCCCCGTCAGGAAGGACCACCAGTCGCCGGTCTTGCCGGTGTAACTGGCCGGGGCGGTCTTGTCCGTGCCGGCGCCCGGCTGGAACAGCAGACCCAGGCCGATGCCGATGCTCACGGCAATCAGCGCGGTGATGGCGAACCAGAGCAGTGTGTTCCACGCGAGTCGGGCCGCGTTGGCGACTTGGCTAAGATTTGCGATGGAGCTGACGACGGCGGTAAAAATGAGCGGGACGACGGCAGCCTGCAGCAACGAGACGTAGCTGCTGCCGATGGTGGTCAGCGTCGTGTCGAGGCCATTGGGGGCAGCCTTGGGACCGGTGCCGATGGATTTGGCGATCAAACCCAGAGCCAGGCCGACGATGAGCGCGGCAATGATCTGGACGCCAAAGGACGTAGCCCATCTGGGCAATTTACGGCCGGGCTTGCGGACGGTGGGGTTCTGGGCGGTTGAAGTCACTCCCACACGCTATGGCCCGGCCGTTACCATATTCCAGTCCAGGTTGCGAATTATGACGTTTTGGATTTATTCCCAAAACCGTCCATTCCGCGGGAAAAATTTCAGCCGAGGAGTGCGGCTTTGAGCGTGTCCAGGCCGACGGAGCCGAGGTTGAGGGCTCGGGTGTGGAACGCCTTCAGGTCAAAGTCCGCCCCGTCCAGCAGCCGGCGCTCATCGCGGATCTGCTCCCACAGCCGCTGCCCGATTTTGTAGGACGGGGCCTGGCCGGGCCAGCCGAGATACCGATTGAACTCGAAGTCCAGTTGTCCGGTGCTGATATCCAGGTTCTCGTGCAGAAAGTCATAGCCCGATTCCGGCGTCCACGTTCCCTTGCCCCAACGGGCGGGAATCTCCAGCTCCAGGTGCACCCCGATATCGAAGACGACGCGGGCAGCCCGCATCCGCTGGCCATCGAGCATGCCCATCTTGTCGCCCGGGTCGGAGAGGTAACCCAGCTGGTCCATCAGCCGTTCGGCGTAAAGCGCCCAGCCTTCGCCGTGTCCGGAGACCCAGCAGGCATTGCGCCGCCACTTATTGAGCAGGCCGCTCTGATACGTTGCGGTCGCTACCTGCAGATGGTGTCCCGGCACGCCCTCGTGGTAGACCGTCGTTGTCTCCGCCCACGTGGCGAACGCATCCTCACCGGCCGGCACGGACCACCACATCCGTCCCGGACGGGAGAAATCCTCGCTGGGGCCGGTGTAGTAGATGCCGCCTTCCTGGGTTGGCGCAATCCGGCATTCGAGGGTGCGCATAACGTCCGGGATGTCGAAGTGCACGCCCGCAAGCTCCACGACAGCCTTGTCCGCAAGCTCCTGCATCCAACTCCGCAGCGCCGCAGTGCCCTGCAGCTTGCGGGCGGGGTCCTCGTTGAGCAGTTTTTTGGCCTCCGCGATGCCGGCACCGGGTTTGATCTGCTCTGCTACCTGCTCCTGCTCGGCAATGATCCGGTCCAGCTCCTCAACGCCCCAGGCGTAAGTCTCGTCCAGGTCGACGGCGGACCCGAGGAAGGCGCGGGAGGCCAGCGCGTAGCGCGTGCGGCCGACGGCGTCCTTCTCTGGCGCCGCCGGAAGCAGCTCCTCGCGCAGGAAACGGGCCAGGACGCTGTAGGCTCCGCGGGCTGCCTGCGCTGCTTCCTGCAGTCTTGCCATTGTCGACGGCGGCACTGCGGTGCCGCCGTCGTGCTGGGCGTCCTGATTCTCGAGGCGGGCATCCGATGCCATGGCAACGAAAAAACCGTCCTCGGCCGCGTGTCGGTCCGCTTGCTCGATCACGTTTTTCACTTGTCGACGGGCGGCAATAAGGCCGCGCTCTCGGCCGGCCCGCAGGGATCCGATGTAACCGTTGATTGCGGCGGGAACATTGGTCATCCGGCCGGCAATGTGCTCCCAGTGCTCCACCGTGGCGGTAGGCATCAGATCGAAAATAGCCCGGATGTTCTGCGCCGGACAGGCAATATTGTTCAGGTCCGCCAGGTTCCAGCCGGTGGCGTGCAGCTCAAGATCCAGGCCCAGCCGCTCGCGCATCGCGTGCAGCGTGGTGTTGTCCACAGCGTCCTCGGGCTCCAGTGCACTGAGCTGTTTCAGCGCCTGCTCAGCAGCAGCGGCGAAGGCGTCGTGGCCGGCAGGGGAATAGTCCCGGTACTCCCTCTCGTGGCCGGGAAGCCCCAACTCGGTGGCGAAGCCGGGATCCAACTCCAGCAGCCGCTCCGTGTAGGCGTCCGCCACAGCATCGATGGCGGTGGACTTCCGGGAGGGTTTCAACGCGTTTATAGTCACCAGACCGAGCCTACCGGGGAAGGAACGTCCGTGATAGACCGGATCTATGAATATGATGCGAGGACTTCTCAGCGGTGCGGCGGCCGGAGCTGCGGGCACCACGGCGCTGAACGCGGTCACCTACCTGGATATGGTCCTGCGTGCCCGGCCCACCAGCGAAACGCCCGAAAAGACGGTGGAAAAGCTCGCTGAAGTGGCCCATCTTCAGATTCCGGGCAATGACGGCGAGAAGAAGAACCGGGTGGCGGGCCTCGGTCCCATGACGGGTCTGGCGGCCGGAATAGGAGTCGGTATGGTGTTGGGAGGTGCCCGTTCCGCCGGCCTGCATCCGGGTACCGCCATGAGTGCACTACTGGCCGCCGGCGGCGCGATGGCCGGTTCCGACATCCCGATGGCTGCGCTGGGGATCACCGACCCACGGGCCTGGTCCGTCGTCGGCTGGATGAGCGACATAGTCCCTCATCTTGCCTACGGAGTGGTGACCGCGTCACTGCTTCATCAGCTGCTGCCCAAATCCACCGGCGCCTGCTCCATCCCGGGGTAGGTCGTCGCGATCCGGACACTGCCGAGGGTTACCCGGCACGAATGCGGATCTGTCTAAATGCCAGTCCCGGCGAAAACCTGCCTGCACTGCATGCAGTGCATGCAGGTCTGGAATCCGATATAGCTCTCCAGAGGGGAAATCGGTCCGCGCAATTTCCCAGCATGTTTTTGCCCTGCCACTCAGGGATTACGGTGACTCAGCCGTGGCTGCGGCGCCAGGCTCCTGGTCCGGGCTTCGGGGCGAGGTTGAGGGCAGTGCGGCGCGCCCAATGCCGCTGCGGAGGCCGTGCTGGAGCATCGTCGTTGGCCGTTTGCAGAGCGAGCACAACAGCGGTCAGGGCAGCGAGCTCCTCGGCCGTCGGACTTCCCTTGACGACTTGCAGGAAAGGGGCTGGATCCGGCAGGAGGTCTCCACGTGGCCGCGGGCGGCCCTGATCATCCGCCGGTGTGGTGGGGTTACTCACAGCGGGATGTTTCCGTGTTTTTTCGCCGGCAGGCTGGAGCGTTTGTCGCGCAGGGCACGGAGGCCGCGGATCAGGGCGATGCGGGTGTCCGACGGGGCAATCACCGCGTCGACGTACCCCAATTGCGCCGCCTGATAAGGATTGAGCAGCTCCTCCTCATACTGGCGGACCACATCCTGGCGCTTTTGCTCCACGTCGCCGCCCTCGGCGGCCACCGCGGCAAGTTCGCGGCGGTACAGAATGTTGACCGCACCCTGGGCACCCATCACGCCGATCTGCGCGGTCGGCCACGCGAGGTTCAGGTCCGCGCCGAGCTTTTTGGAGCCCATCACAATATAGGCTCCGCCGTAGGCTTTGCGGGTGATGACCGTCAGCTTGGGCACGGTGGCCTCGGCATAGGCGTACAGCAGTTTGGCCCCGCGGCGGATAATGCCCTGAAACTCCTGGTCTTTGCCGGGCAGGAAGCCCGGCACGTCCACGAGGGTGATGATCGGGATATTGAATGCGTCGCAATGCCGGACAAAGCGCGCGCCCTTCTCCGAGGCGTTGATGTCCAGGGTGCCGGCGAACTGCATCGGCTGGTTGGCCACGATGCCAACGGTGTGCCCCTCCACGCGACCGTAACCGATGATGATGTTCGGCGCGTACAGGGCCTGCATTTCCAGGAAATGGCCGTCGTCGACGATCTGTTCGATCACCGCACGCATGTCGTAGGGCTGATTCGCGGAGTCCGGAACCAGCGCATCGAGGGTCAGATCGCCGTCGTCGACCTCCAGCTCCTGCTCGTGTTCGGTTACCGGACCCTCTGCCAGGTTGTTGGATGGCAGGAAATCCAGCAATTCGCGGACGAATTCAACGGCGTCGGCCTCATCCGTTGCCAGGTAGGTCGAGGTGCCGGTGGTGGTGTTGTGCTGGCGGGCGCCTCCCAGTGTCTCCATGTCCACGTCCTCGCCGGTCACGGTTTTGATCACGTCGGGACCGGTGATGAACATATGGCTCGTCTTGTCCACCATGATCACGTAATCGGTCAGTGCGGGCGAGTAGGCGGCACCTCCTGCGGACGGCCCCATGATCAGGGAAATCTGCGGGACGACGCCGGAGGCATGGACGTTGTTGCGGAAGATGTCCGCAAACATGGCCAGGGAGGCGACCCCCTCCTGGATGCGGGCGCCGCCGCCGTCCAGGATACCGACGACGGGGCAGCCATTGCGCAGCGCGAACTCCTGCACCTTGACGATTTTTTCGCCGTTGACCTGGCTGAGCGAACCGCCGTAAACCGTGAAGTCCTGGCTGTAGACGGAGACCGGACGCCCGTCTACCGTGCCGTAACCGGATACCAGGCCGTCGCCTAGGGGTTTCTTCTTCTCCATGCCGAATGCCGTGGACCGGTGCGTCGCCAGCGCGTCGAATTCGGTAAAGGAGCCCGGATCGACCAGCATATCGATGCGCTCGCGGGCAGTGTGCTTGCCCCGGGCATGCTGCTTTTCGACGGCGGCAGGGCCGGAAGGCTGCTCGGCTGCGTTTAGCCGGTCACGGAAATCCGCGATCTTACCCGCGGTTGTGGTCAGATCGTGGCTCATATGCTCTCCGGCTCGGTTGGCAGGTGGGTTGGCGTTAAGTAGGAAACGCACAAAACAGAAGACGTCCTTACCAGTCTAATCAGGGGATGGGCAGGTATCTGTGTAGTAAACCTACAATTTCGCAGCAGTGGGCTAGCGGTGCAGGGCTAATGGTCAGGACCTAACACTCTCATGGCGTGCCGCACTATTGACCGAAGCTGCGTTCTGAGTGGGAAGACAGTGCGCGACCTCAGGTCTAGGCTGGGCGCATGAGGACGGTATCTGGTTCAGAGGCGGGGAAAACCCGGTCATTGGCGGGACGCACGCTGCTGATTTCCGGCGGCAGCCGCGGCATCGGCTTGGCCATCGCTTTGCGCGCGGCCCGGGACGGAGCCAGCGTTGTGCTGCTGGCCAAGACGGGGGAGCCGCATCCGTCCCTGGAAGGGACGGTGTTTACCGCTGCCGAACAGATCCGCGCAGCCGGCGGCCATGCGCTTACGCTGGTAGGTGATGTGCGCAATGACGATGACGTAGCCAACGCCGTTGCTGCCGCCGATACGACGTTCGGCGGCATTGACGCCGTCGTCAATAATGCTTCAGCCATTGACCTGTCCACAACTGACCAGCTGTCGATGAAGCGCTACGACCTGATGGCGGATATCAACGTGCGCGGGGCGTTCATGCTCGCGAAGTTTTCTCTCCCGTCGCTGCGGAAATCAGCCAATCCGCACATTCTGACACTCTCCCCGCCGCTGAACCTCGCGCCACATTGGGCCGGCGCACATTTGGGTTACACCATGGCTAAATACGCCATGAGCCTGACGACGCTTGGCCTGGCGGAGGAGCTGAAGGATGACGGGATTGGTGTGAATTCACTGTGGCCGTGCACGCTCATCGATACCGCTGCAGTCCGAAACATGCCCGGCGGCGAACGGCTGGCCGAAGGCGCGCGCCGACCGGACATTGTTGCCGACGCCGCGCACGCCATTTTGACTCGATCCAGCCGCGAAACCACGGGGAATTTCTTCACCGATGAGGAAGTGCTGACACAGGAGGGGATTACGGACTTTGCCGCTTACGGTTCCGGTGTTCCGGGGAGTCCCTTGGTGCCGGACATCTTTCTCTGAACCGCCATGTCTGGCTCGGTGAGTCTTTTCGGGATGTTCCCACACATGACTCCCACGCGAAGTACTCCGCTTGTCCCTGCTGGAGAATCACCGGTGATATGGAGCCGCCAACCATCCTCACCGCGCATCCTCCGCATTAGGCCTCCCCTTAGGCAAGACGCCCACTGCGGTCACGTAACCCCTGTGCGAATTCGAGCACGTTCTGCGTCGAGCGCTCGAACCGATCCAAGGTCGTGATGACGAGCGTGTCACCAGCCTCGAGAGCGTCGAGAGCGCGATCAAATTGCGGACGTGAGGCTCGTGCTCCCGAGACGCCCTGGTCGACGTGGAGGTCGTCGCGCCGGACGCCAGCTGCCAGAAGGTCCGTCTCTTGCCGGTCCGTTGACTGCGGCCGAGTCGATACCCGGGCATAACCGATAAATTTCGTCACGATACTCTAGGTGTCTCA
This sequence comes from Actinomycetales bacterium, assembly GCA_038242035.1. GTDB lineage: Bacteria > Actinomycetota > Actinomycetes > Actinomycetales > Micrococcaceae > Arthrobacter_M. The sequence continues at coordinate 14 of JBBSSN010000049.1, read as the reverse complement.
TAACTAACGGTGAG